>NZ_AAWS01000045.1 GCF_000169175.1 Microscilla marina ATCC 23134 | reverse complement strand
GGGTAAAACCGCTTTGCCCTGAATCTTGCCCTCAATGCCGCAGAAGTATTTGAGCGACCTGTGGCCGTTTTTTTCACTTGAAATGAGCGCAAGAGAGCTGGGTTACAGGTTGCTTGCCATGTGTTCAGGCATTGCGTCTAAAAGAATCAAAAACAGAGCGCTGTCCCAGGAAGAGATACCGAAGGTAAGGCAGGCAGAAAAGCTCATCCAGAAACCTAACCTCTTTATTGATGACACCCCACAACTATCCCTGCTACAATTCAAAGCAAAAGTACGACGGCTGGTGTTTAGCCATCAGGTGGAGTTTGTCATTATTGACTACCTTCAGTTGATGAAAGGACATAGTGGTCAGGCAAGCCAAAACCGACAGCTGGAAGTAGCCACTATTGTAAAGGATTTGAAGGCGCTCGCCAAAGAAATGGATATCCCCATCATTGCACTCTCTCAGCTTAACCGGGGGGTAGAAACCAGACCAGGGGATAAACGTCCTGTGATGGCCGATTTGAGGGAATCAGGAGAAATTGAGCAGTCGGCCGATACCATCGCATTTCTCTACCGACCAGCTTATTACGGAGTTACCGAAGATCACCTTGGAAACTCTACCGAAGGAGTCACTGAACTCATCATTGCCAAGCATAGGGATGGTAAACCGGGAACGATTCTGCTGGAGTTCGTTCCTCAGCACCTCAGGTTTCAGGACTTGAATCAACAGTTTTGGAGAGAGCCCATACCAAAACCTGAGCAGCCAGGCAGGGCAACACAATCGCTCCCAGCAAAACAGTTCAGAGGGTTTAGTCAAAACCCTGACGATTTTGACAAATAAAAGGCATTCATAAGAATTAAATAAAAACAACAAAAGCGTTATCAAATGAAAAAGCAAAGTAACAATCAATCACAGAATAAGACCCCGGCAGAAATTTCTGGCATTAGAAGTGGTTTTGAAGAATTGGATCAACTCACGGGTGGATGGCAAAAGGGGCAACTTACTTTGATTGCTTCACTTTCTGGCTTGGGTAAAACCTCTTTAATGGCAATGTTTGCCCAAAGTGCCAGTAAAAAAAATACCCCTACTCTGATCTTTAACCTGGAATCACCAACGGATTGCCTTGTTCACAGAATGATATGCACCGAAGCAAGGGTAGAGATGAACAGCAGCAGGTCGGGACAACTGACCAGGGAAGAGTTTGCTTCCTGTAAAATACATTCCCAACTGTTGAACCAACGTCCAATATTTATTGATGACAGCAGTAGTTTTCCACTTCAGAAGTTAAAGACCAAAATCATGCGGTTCAAAATTAAACACGATATTCAACTCGTATGCATTGACTTTATTCAGTTCATTGAAGTCAAAGAACAATCTTTTGGTAGCAGGTCTCAGGAACTCGCCTGGATCACAAAGCAACTAAAAAAAATGGCCAGTGAACTGCAAATCTCCATCATTGCTGTAGTACAGTTAAATCGTTCACATGCCTTGGAAAGACGACCGCCTTGCCTGGCTGATCTGGAAGCCACCAAAAATGCTGATACTGTTTTATTTCTCCACCGGGTACCGGAAGATACCCAGGGCATTACGCAACTTATCCTGGCAAAGAACAAAGCCAAACCAACCAATGTAACCATACCGTTGCAGTTCATTGGCAAGCACACTTACTTTAAAAGCTTGCAAAAGTGATCCAGAAGGGCAGGTAGTGGTAGGAAAGGACTTAAACTCGTTACCCAAAACCAGAACCAGGCTTATGACTTGGTTCAGGGTTGACAGACAAAGTAACAATACAAATGTGCCAAAGATTTGAAAATTTAGAAGAGAGTTTTGGCAAATGGCTAATGGAGAGATTATGCCTCCTCAAATACTACCTACAGCTTCTCTGACAGGATTTAGCAGGAATCCGGATGACTTTGAAGAAAAGTAAATCCTGCCAGCAAATAGCAAAAATAGGTTTTTCAAACATTTTAAATCAAGATAACTCTTATGATGACAGCCGATTTATTTCACCTTACCGAACCCCTTACTCATATTGCTTCTTACCCTAAAGCAGGTAAAACCAGCCTGGCAGTAAGCTTGGCTCTCGATGCGCTTATACACCACCACGATATGGGTATATTCTTTTGTTCGGCAGGCAAAGAAAGAGACATCAGACATCGCATGGCATCAGCCATGAGTGATATTGACCTGATAGAAATAGAGCACATCAAAGAAAGTCCCGAAGATGCAAAGTACAAAAAATACAATGATACGTTAATGGCCACTTTTAATCTTAATTTCATTGCCTGTAACATCAGAGGGCTTGCATTTGAGGAGTTCAGACGCAAATGCCTTTATCACGCCTATTACAATCAGGTTAAACTCATTATTGTAGATGATTTACATCAGGTAGTGGGTGGAGACACTCAAAATAATATTCAGGAATTAAAAAAGCTTGCCAGCGTGTTGAATGTCCCTTGCATTGTATTTACCCCATTGCCCCAGGCAGAAGATGACAATATACAAAAGGTGACTAAAATCAATGCTTTGCTGAACACTTATGCAGATGTAACCATGTGGCTGGATCGTCCGGAGTATGAAATAGCGGCTCAACTGGAAGTAATTAAGCAGCCTACAGGCGAGCCCTCTGACATCCCCCTGAGTTTTACTCCGCGAACGGCTCATTTTACGGATGTGGAAATGATTGGCTTACATTTTATTCTGACAGAATTGGAAAAGGCAGGGTAGCATATTTGTGAGCTACCCCCCTGTTATCTTAAATATTATAGGTAGGGGGCACAGAACAGTTTAGTTTTCAAAAATAACAAGGGGCTGATAAGGAACCGGGAAAGATATTACTTTCTAAAAAAACGTTTTCACCCCACTCAAAACTTATTTTAATGACAAAATCAATGAACAAAGACAACTCAACACAAGCTTCACTGGAAGGCTTATTACCTATTGAAATAAAAAACGAAATGCCAGTAGTAGATAGCAGGTTGGTGGCAGAAACATTAGGAATCAAGCATAAAGCTTTGATGGCAACAATCAGGCGTTATCAGGCTAAAATAGAAGAGTTTGGCTCGCTGCCTTTTGAAACCGAAGTGAGAAAACGTGATGTAGGGGCAACTACCCTAAGATTCTGCTACCTTAGTGAGAATCAGGCCATCTTCCTTGGGACCCTTTCCAGGAACACGAAAAAGGTTGTTGCCTTTAAATCCAAACTGATTCAATCATTCGACCATGTTCGGAAAACAGTTCAGGGACAGCCATTCAATCAGAAGCTTTGGGTACAGGCAGTAAAAAACCTCTGTGAACTAACAAAGTCCACCAAAGAAACTAAAAGGGAAATAAAAATATTGAACTCTCGGCAAACATTTTTGGCACACGAAATAAGTAGCATCAGGGATGCACAAGATTCCTTGACAGACGAAATAACCAATATCAAGGCAGCTCAAGCAAGTTTACAGATAGAAAACTTCAACCCGCTTTTTACCAAAGTCAGAAAAGAACTGGGGCAAATGATGCAAAATTATTCGATCTGGTATGGGATAACCACCCAGGGACTCTACCAGATTCTTTACAAGGAATTTACCGTAGCATCCGGACAAAATATATATCAGCAAGCAAAAATGGCAAATAAAACACCCATCGAGTGGCTCGAATCCACAGGCTGGATTTTAGAGGCTTATGACCTGGCAATAAAACATTTTGGAATACCAGAAGAAAATCAAGATTATAAGGGTGACTTAGGAAATCCTGACAGATAAGAGAGTAGAAGGCATCATAACAGTAGTTCAATCTTTCAAATTGGAAGAAAGACAACTACTGTTATTTTAACCAGTGAGTGATGCCAAGATTCAAAAATGGTAAATCAATCAGATTTTAATGATAAAACCAATGAACACAAATGATTTAAGGCAGCAACCTCCTGTGGCAGGTTTGCTTCTGGTAAAGGCATTGGCTGAGGCTCTAATGGAAGCTATCAGGTGTTATCAGGCTAAAATAGAAGAGTCTGGCTCGCTGCCTCTTGAAACGGTAGCGAGAAAACGTGGTGTAGGGGCTACTACTCTTGAAAACCATCAGGCTAAAATAGAAGAATCTGGCTCGTTTCAGTTTGAAACCGGAGTGAGAAAACGTGATGTAGGGGCTACTACTCTTGAAAACCATCAGGCTAAAATAGAAGAGTCTGGCTCGTTTCAGTTTGAAACCGGAGTGAGAAAACGTGGTGTAGGGGCTACTACTCTTGAAAACCATCAGGCTAAAATAGAAGAGTCTGGCTCGCTGCCTCTTGAAATGGAGATGAGAAAACGTGATATAGGGGCTACTACTCTTGAAAACCATCAGGCTAAAATAGAAGAATCTGGCTCGTTTCAGTTTGAAACCGGAGTGAGAAAACGTGATATAGGGGCTACTACTCTTGAAAACCATCAGGCTAAAATAGAAGAATCTGGCTCGTTTCAGTTTGAAACCGGAGTGAGAAAACGTGGTGTAGAGGCAGCTACCTTAACGAAAACCGGGCGATTTCTGTTGACGCCCTTTCCAGAAAAAGGTTGTTGGTTGTTGCCTTTAAAAAACGACAATACAAAGAATGTTTTAAAGGAAATATTACATAACTCGCTGACTACCAGTTTTTCCGCCGAATTGCGGAAAATAAAAAGACAGGAAGAAGCAGACCTTCTGATACTATTGGTCTGTCAGTTGAATGTGCTAAATCATTTGCCATGTTAGCTCAAACCGATAAGGGTCGGGAAGTCAGAAAATACTTTATTGAGTGTGAAGAAAAGCATAATGCCCGAAATAAAGCATTATCCCCGGCACAAATGCTTTTGATGCAGGCTCAACAAATGGTAGACTTCGAAAATCGTCAGGGTGAGCAGAGAGCCCAAATCACAGCTATCGAGCAGGATAAACAAAAAGTAGAAGTAGAATTGAATACAATGTTAAAAAGAAGGAGCCTTGACGCTTTTTGTGGATTCTCGAAAAGCTATGGATCAATTAGTGAAAAACTATGCAACTTATAAGCGCGCACCAGTACAGAAGATATACCAAACTGTTTACAAGCAATTCTCATCAAAATGCTAAAAGGGTGAATAAAACGCCTATTGCCCCGATGCACCGGGATTTTCAACCTGGTTGGAGAGCAGAGGTTGGATTCCAAAAACGTATGATCTGGCAAAAAAGATTTTCGTAATAATAACAAATAACAAGTAGTAAAAGAATCAGAAACAAATGCCTGCAACCATAACCTTTTATTTAAAAAAATAAGTATTTAAAATTATGGCAATAAATATTCCAACAACAGAAGATCTTCAGGACTTAATGAAGGATTTTGAAAAAACAATGTATGGCAAGATAGAAGCGTTATTTAAAGCTGAAAACAGTGGGTTAGATATATACACCAACAAAAGAATCAAAGAAGAAATGGGAGGAGACATCAGCGATGATACCCTTGCCCGAATGAGAGAAAGAGGGGAGCTTCCAGCGAAAAAAGTGAGCGGAAAGTGGTACTATAAAGGAGAAGATATACGCAGAGTCTTTACAGAATAGTCGTACACACTACCAATGAAGTACCCCTCGTTTTATATTGCTAAACACGAGGGGTAATATCTCTCAATCAGTAAACAAGCCTTCAAACTTATCCATTTCTTTTGCAATGGTTTCATTGGCAAGGCTTGCATAAATTTCAGTGATTGCTTCATTAGTATGCCCGGTCATTTCTTTTAGTTTTGATCGGTCAGTTCCCGCATTATACACCAAAGTGGCAAAAGTCCTACGACCCACATGGCTTGTCAAGTGTTTATCAATTCCTACACACTCCGCAATCATTCTGAGGTAAGTATTATAATTTCCACTGGTAATTACAGGAATCAATACACCTTTACTTAAACAGACAGGATCATCTTTGTATTTATCCAAAACAAACTTTGCCTGAGGGAGCAAAGGCATCTTGGCCACCGTAGAGGATTTTACCCGTTCTTTAATAATCCAGGTTCGCTCACCTTGTTCAATCAGGTGCTCTGGTTTCAAGTCCACAATATCAGAGAAAGCAAGTCCGGTAAAACATTGGAAAACAAAACAGTCACGAATTCTATCCATCCCTCGCTTATCTGATAAATCTACTTCCATGATTTGTTTTAATTCATCAAGGGTAAGGATAACCCGCTTTGGGCGTTCATCTTTAGGGATTTTGAACTTCGCAATTAATGGGTTAGTCTTAATTTCCCCTAATTGCATAGCAATGTTGACTGCCTGACGGAAATGCCTCACCTCTTTAATGGCGGTCTGATGTTTTTTAGGCAAACGGGTAGAACCATCAAACCTGATCGTAGTTTTAGTAGTGCACCAATCTACATACCGAATATCAAAACCCTTATAGGATTCTTTTAAAAGATCAGTCAGATAAATATCCTCCTTATTATATTCATCTCTTAAAAATAACTTTAAATTCTGAATAGAGATTTTGATTTTTCTCTTTGTATGATATCGTAATCCACCCCGGTGAGTCAACCTATCAAGAGCCTCCATCAGAGTAATACCTTTTTCTTCTTCTCCCTTGGCGACTGCTTTTAATTTTTGAAGTCGTATTTCTTCTCCTTCGTTTACCAAATCAGTATAAGCATTCAGAATCCTACCTCTCATCTTATTTAGCAGGCGATTCATACTTTTAATCACTTCACTGGTTCCTTTAATAAAAACTTGATCTCCATTCTTTTCCAGTTTGACCACAGGGGGTAGCCATCTGTCCATAGGGATTTTAATTTCGGTCTGAAAATCTACTCTTTTCCCATGATAAGATATACGGCAAAACACAGGGGTTTCACCTTTCTTATTTGTCTTGTCTTTTCTTAATAAAAAACCTATCGAAAGTCCCATAATTATTGTATGTTTGGTTACCATTTTTACTCATCAAGCAAGTGGTAACCTGCTCTAAGTTTTAGTATTTATGGTATTGATTAACAAGTATTTATGACATACATCGCTACACATTTAAGTATTATTTAGGTTACCTATATGCTAAAATTACACAAGGTAACCCATAGGGTAGCTCGAATGATGCGTAAAGATGCACATTGTTGCTTATAAATAAAAACATAAATATCTGAAAATCAAAGAGAAACAATGATTTGCGTATACATCACAGAAGGGATTGGGAAGCGGGCAGGATTCGAACCTGCGACCCGGAAAAGAAGTAAGTTGTACTTGACCCCTAAGGTAATGGCACAACTCAAACCCCCAAGGTTCCTGCTCTACCACTGAGCTACCGCTTCCGTGTAATGTTATTCAATGACCGATATTTGTGTAATAAGAAAGCAGACAGGACTCAAGTAAAAAACATAAAACACTGATATTCAGCACAAAAAAACACATAAATACCTGACAGTAACCTATATGGTAACCATTTGGTTTAGGTTTGTTTTTGACTGTTTGCTTACGCTTACTCCCTTATTTGATTACAAAGTAACTCCTGCGTTACGCAATCTTTTTGCGTACTATTTTTTTATTCAAAAAAAATCTCTGTAAATGCCTGAAAACCTCCTGTAATCAACTAATAATAAACTTTTTACATCAAACAACTATTGAAAGATTATGGCAAAAGAAGATCAAACCCCCACTTCCGAAGCCCTGCGCTCCCGCATTTTAGGTTTAGAAATGATCGACTGGAAGGCAATGGATTTTATCCAGCAAGACAATTTCAAAGTGTCTACCGACGAGCAGTACCAAAAGGTGGTCAGTTCGCTGGTGAACAACCAGTTTGTGGCTCCCTTTTATGTATGGCGAGATGAAGCAGACAACCACTGGTGTGTAGATGGCAAGCGCCGCGATACCGTGTTACGCCGCATTGAAGAAGAAGGTGGGGCTATGGTACACGATACCGATACCGGGCAAAACCAGTTTTATGAAATTACCATCCCCACAGAACTGCCTGCCCTCATTATCGAGGCAGACTCCAAAGAAGAAGCGGCTAAGTTGGTGCTCCTCTATTCTTCCGGTTATGGAGAGGTGACCCAACAAGGGCTTGCTGAATTCATTGAACAGTATGAGCTCAACTTTCCTGAGCTCAAGTTGGAGATTAACCTTCCTGAGTTTTCAATGCCCCGCTTTGAGCAAACCTTTGATACCTTTGGGCTGGGTGGCAATGGCAGTGAAGGAGGCGAAGCTCCCTACGCCGAAGAACACGAAGACTTTATGCCCGAAGAAGAAGCCGAAATTGTGGTACAAAAAGGCGAGGTGTATGAGCTCAACGGCAAACATCGCCTCATCTGTGGCGACAGCCTTTTGGCAGAAACCTTTGAAACCCTAATGAATGGAACACTCGCAAGAATTCTTATTACCGACCCACCCTACAATATCCCTTACAGTCTCTTTGGTGGCTTAGGCAAAGTACAACATGAGGATTTTGTGATGGGTATCGGCGAAATGAGCGACCAGGAGTTTGTAGAATTTCTTGCCACTTATATGCGCCACGCGGTGGGGCACACCGTAGATGGCAGTATACATTACAATTTCATCGACTTTCGTCACGTCTGGCACATGTGCGAGGCCGGAGGTAAAGTCTATGGCAGCCACGAACCCAAACAAGTCTGCGTTTGGAACAAATCTATTCAGGCCAATGGCAGCTTCTATAGGGCAAAACACGAATTTTGTTTCATTTTCAAATCGGGGGAGGCAAAACATTTGTCTCATCTGGAACTCAAAGACCGCTTTCGCTCCAATGTTTGGGAATACAAGTCGGCCAACGACTTCTCTAATGAAGAACGCAAAGAATTTGGCAGGTTAGGTGCCCTGGAAAATCATCCCACACCCAAACCAGTGCGAATGATTGCTGATGCCTTGCTCGATACCACCAACGAAGGGGACATTGCGTTGGACTGTTTTTTGGGTTCAGGCACCACCCTGATGGCCGCCGAACGCACCCGCCGAATCTGCTATGGTATTGAATACGAACCTGGCTATATGCAAGGTATTCTTACCCGGTTTATTCATCATTGCCAAACCGAAAACAAGCCTTTTGAGATTAAGTGCAATGGCGAACTGGTGACTGGCGAATCCCTTGCCCCCTTGATGCCTAAATAATCTAAATCCGTGTCTAATCAGTTAGGCACGGATTTGCTTACCCACCCTCTTCACCTTTATTTTTTGCTTTAGGCAAATTATACCACCACACCTTACCTATTTCTCCATTCTCATAACAAATGGCTGTTTAAGCTCTTTCATTTACGCACTTTTGTAACTACCGTCAAATGTAGGCTATTACTAAGTAACAACAACTTACATTGGGCAAATTGGACACGCCCATGCGCGGGCGCGCGCGAAGCAAAATGAGCAAAGGCAAAAAGAACATATCGCCCCAAAGGAAAAGCAAGGCTAACGAACACTACACCACCCCTGACAAACAAAAGGCTTTTGTGGAGGCATTGGTGCATACCGGAGGCAACCGCCAACTTGCCTGTGAACGCGCGAGCCAACAATTGGGAGTCAAGGTATCACGTAGCTCGGTTTATCACTGGCTTAAAAACAATCAGAACTTTGCCAAAAAAGTAGCCGAAGCCAACCAGATTGGCGATGCCATTACCATAGACCTTGCCCAGAGTACCCTGGTACAACGCACCCAGGGCATGTATTACAAAGAGCAAGTGGTGGTAAAAGTAAAGGTAGACAAGTACAAGGAACGGGTAGAAGTAAAAGAAGTGAAAAAGTACCTGCCCCCTGATTACCACGCGGCAAAGATACTGCTGAGTGCCAAGGCACAACACCTGGGGTACGGTACCCAAAAGGTGGAGCATTCGGGTGAAATCACCACCAAAAATATTCAGGTAACCATTGCCAACCCTTATGAAGCTAAGGCAAACGAAAATGGGGAGGGGGAAATAGATGACCAGTAAAAAGAAAGGGCAAGCAGTGACTGTCCGCCCCAGTAAACCCCAGTTTGATATCTACGTGTCACGTACTCCGGTAAACCTGTTTATGGCGGGACAAGGGGCAGGCAAAACCCACGGGGCAGGTTTGGTCTCGTTTCGTCTGATTAGCAACTTCCCCAGGGTATTTGGTTTTATGGGTGCCAATACCGATATGCAGCTCACTGATTCAACGCTTTACCGGGTCTTTTTGGTGTGGAAAGACCTGGGGTTGGAAGAATATGATGAGCACACGGGGGAGGGCGACTATGTAGTAGGCACCCAACCTCCCAGGCATTTTAGCCGCGAAGGGCACGCTTTTAAAAGCTACCGCAACAAAATCAGCTTTTGGAATGGCTGCGTAGTTTTTATTGGGTCTTTGGAGAACTACAAAGCCCACGATGGGAAAGAGTTTGCCTGGGCGATTTTGGATGAAACCAAAGATACCCGTGAAGAAGCGGTACAGGAAGTAATCCTGGGAAGGCTTCGCCAACAAGGTTTGTATATTAGCCAGACAAGGGCGGGGGCACTTACTAGTGAGGAATATGATGAAGGAAGCTCGCTTGCTAACCTCCCTTTTAATCCTTTGTATATTTTTACTTCTCCTGCCAAGGTGCCTTGGATCAATGACTGGTTTGAGCTGAACGAGTATGAAGAAGAAATCAAGGTAAAGATTTACGATCCTCCCCAGTACTTTAAAAAGAAAGTAGGCGGGGACTCTAAGTTTGTGGTGATTTCGGCGACTCATTTGAACCTCAAAAACCTGCCCTCTAACTATATCAAAAAACAAGAAGCCAACCTTGCCAGCCATCGGCACGGGATGCTCATCTATGGAGACCCCCTGGCCAAAAGTGGAGGAGAATTTTGGAAACAATGGGACGCCAGCGTGCATTCGGGGCATTATTATGAAGCAGTGTATGACCCTGCCCACCCCTTGGATATTACCTGGGATTTCAATGTGCACCCTTATGTAACTTGCGTAGTCATTCAGGTATTTGTGCGCCCCGAGGAAGGAATGATTGATGTGTATATTTTAGACGAGATACTGGGTAAGACCCCTCGCAATACAACCCCTCATACCTGCGAAGATTTTTTGAAAATATACCAATCCCACCAGGGGCGAATTTATGTGCACGGTGATCCATCGGGCAAAAATCAGCAAACCAAAACCAGAGACAAACGCTCCGACTTTAAAGTGATTGCTCAGCAACTCAAACCTCACTTTACCAGCCTGCGAGATATGGTGCTGTCCAAAGCCCCAGGTATATCAGAGAGCGGAGATTTTATCAACTTGATCTTAGAAAAGCAAAGCTATGGCATTCGGGTGCACGTAGACAAAGCCCGTTGCAAAACCGTGATTCGGGAGTTTGAATACACCAAAGAAGCCGAAGATGGCACCATTAGCAAAAAAACAATCGAAGACACCAAACTCAAGATTCGCTACCAACCCTTTGGGCACATTTCAGATGCTTTGCGCTACTTCTTCGTGGCAAAATTTGCGAAGGAGTACAAAAAATTCAGAGGGAAGGGCACCAGCCAACGTAAAACGCAAACTGTACCACGAAAACGATCAAAAGATGCATTCTAACTTTTTACACCGCTACGACTACCGCCGCAGGTTAAACGAAGCCGACTTACTTGACTTTATAGCAGGAGACTGGGGCAAACTTGCCGAAGCCCAAAAATCAGCCATCGAAGAAATGGGGGAGTATATGGCGGCGCGTTCGTCATTGCCCAAAATATTTATCCGGCTGTTTGCCTATGATTTTGCCCAAACTTTCGCAGCGGGTGATTTGGTATGGGTGAATATGAGTCCTGATACTCATCTGCCCCCAGAGGTGAAATACTATAGAGTCATCAAAGCCAACCAAGGCATTACTCCATCCAGCGATAACTCTGCTTATTGGCAGCCCCTGACCACCGACCCTCGCAGTACCATTGTGCGCGATTTTGTGGTAGACATTGCCCTTTATAGGGTGGTACCTGCCAATAGCCCGGTAGAGATTGCCAGTCAGTTTCGGCAATTTTATGATGACGCCATTGCCTGGTGCAAGGTATACATGAAAAACGAGCGTCCGACTCAGTTGCCTCAAGAACCTCCTGGTGACCGGGGGATACTCATTGCAGGTGGGAAAGATAAAGCAAAGTATGGTGGTAGCAGCAACAACGATCGACGAAATAGTTACCAAGGTTGGTAAATATCAGTTACACTTTTTTTTCAATTCAATTGCCAAATGTCTAAAAAAACAAAAAAACGATCTACTGCTGCTCCTGCTGCTCATCACCTGAGCGCTTTTGCCTCGGTATTTCAATACGGTAGAGACCGGGTAACGATTGCCGACTGGATGCAAGCCTGGCGCATTGCCGAAAGCCCAGTAATGCCTCGTACCTACCCTTTGATGGAAATCTATGACATGGTCTGTATTGATGCCGAAGTAATCACGGCCATCAATAACCGCAAGAACAAAGTGCTGGGTGAGCCCTTTCTGGTGCTTGATCCTGACGGCAATTATCAGGAAGCTGCCACCAAAAAGCTCAGGGGCAGTTGGTTCGATGATTTCATCAATGCCGTGCTTGATGCGGAGTTTTTTGGTTACTCGTTAATTGAAATAGGGCAAGCATTGAACGAAGATGATTATTCAATCAAAGAAATCAACACCGTTGAGCGGCGTAACATTATTCCTTCTCGGAAGCTAGTGCTTCCTTATCCTTTCTCTGCTTATGGTGAGGGCATTGATTTTAGCGCCGATTATTTGAGGCGTTGGTATATCTTCTGCCATAGCAAACGTTTTCCTCTGGGCTTATTATTGTACGCGGCGCCTTACGCCATTCTTAGCCGGGATGCCCTCATAAAGCACGCCGATTTTAACCGGGATTATGGTAAGCCTTATAAGATTGTGCATACCGATAAGGAAGGGGAAGAACGCCGTGAGGTATTGGATGCTCTCTTGTCTGTAGAGGAAGAACTCAACGGGGTATTTGATATTGAAGAAAAGGTAGAGATTGCTTTTCCCTCCGGAGGGGGCGGTACCATAGATACCTTTGATAAAATGGATGAGAAGGCAAGCAAAAAGCTACTCAAAATCATTCAGGGGCACGTCAAACTGAGCAACGATACTGAGGGCGGTGCCCAAACTTACATGAACAAAGACAGCATTGCCAAAACGCCCTCCGAAGAGATTAGAGAGTATGACATGGCAAGGGTGGAGGCGGTAGTGAATGAAGAACTCTTTCCCCGTTTGTTAGACTTCAACTATCCGTTGGCAGGGCACTCCTTTGTATTTTTGGATACCCACCTGCGCGAACTCCAACGCCAAAAGAAAAGTATCTCGGAGACGGCGCTCACCCTTGCCTTGAATCACTTTGAGGTAAGCCCTGCCGAGTTTGAGAAAGCCACCGGAATCAAGGTGAAAAAGAAGGTGACCTTGACAGCAGACCAAAATGTAAAGGAAGTAGCCAAAAAGGGGGCTGAGAATGATACAAATACTAACACTGCCACGGAGTCTGAAGCTAATGAGGAAACGGGCAACCAGGTAGACAGTGCGAGCAATCTGGATACTGACATCGAAGCTGCCAAAAACCAAGACTTTTTTAAGCATGGGGCAGTGACTTTGCCCATTAGAGATAAAAAACTGTGGGCAGGCTTGCTGCCAAACATCGATGTAAACGACTTGTACATTAACCCCAAGGCTGGAGTATACGGCTACGAAGATACGCCCCACATTACTGCCTTGTATGGAGTACATGCTTTGCCCAACGCCTTGGAAAAAGTAGAGGTGTTGCTCTGCTCTGCCCAACAAGAAATAGAGGTACAACTCACCTCCATTTCGGTGTTTGAGCAAAAAGACAAGGACTATGAGGTGCTCAAATTTGAGGTAACCAGCCCTGCCTTAGTAACGCTCCACGAAGCATTAAAAGCAGAACTCAAACATACCTTAGTGCATGAGACCTATCAGCCCCACGCCACCATTGCTTTTATAAAAAAAGGAGCCGCAAAGAAGTACACGGCTACCAAAATAGAGCAGCCAATCAAGCTATCTCTAAGCGAAGCGATATACAGTGATGGTAGGGGTAACAAGACACTCATCAAACTCTAAACGACGCTTTGCGCTAACCATAACACCATAGAATTTAAATGCTGATAATCAACGAACGAAAATTCAAGAAAGTCATGCGCGGCATGCCCAGTGGCGTGGGACGGGTCATGCTGCGTTATGTGGAGCGCAACTTTGCCCGTGAATCGTATAGAGGTAGTGCCTGGCAACCTCGCCGAAACCTTCACAACCGCAAGCCATTGCTAGTAGACACGGGCAAACTCAAAGCTTCTTTTAAAGTAAGAGAAGCCAATTGGCGGGTGATTAGGGTGGGCAGCGATCGGCAGGCAGCAAGTGGCAACGCTCACCTTGCCCAGCTCCACAATGAAGGGGCTAAAGGCGTTGCGACCGTTCGCACTTATACTCGGAGGGGGCGTAATGGATCAGTGAGGGTACGTAGCCACCGCAGGCAAACCAACTTGCCCCAACGACAGTTTATGCCCATCCCAGGTAAAGAACCACTCCCTCCGGAACTTTGGGCAGAAATTGAAGGTTTTGTAAGCAAAGAACTGGACAAAGTATTTAAATAGAACGCATAAAAATGATTGATTTATACAACGAATTAGAGATACGCCTCAAAACACCCGAAGTAGGCATTCGCCATTTTAACTTGTGGGAAGGGCAGTTTGATAATACCAGCGAAAAATTTCCTTACCCCCTGCCCGCTGCTTACTTGGAAATCACCCGCGAAGACACCAGTCCGCTGGGGGACAAGGTGCTGCTGGTCAAATCGAATTTTACCCTGCACTTGGGCTGCAAAGATTACCGACCTGCCAAAACCGGCGCCAAGGTTACCACGGGCAAAGGTATCCTTTTGCTCTCCCAAGTGATTACCGCCCAGCTCCACGGTTGGCCATCGGGCAAGTTTGGTACGCTTACCCAAGTGAGTAGGCGCACCGTGAATGGCAATGGGTATTTGTATAGGGTGGAGCATGGGTATGAGATGAGTTATAAGGATTATTCGCCACAAGTAGAAAGAGAGAAGATTGATGGGGATAAGGTAGCAGTAAGAATAGAGTAACGCTACCAGCACCGGATACTTGACTGTTTACCCTGGTACTACGTATTTTATTTCAGTTGGTTTTTACATCAAAACCTGACCTTAAAAAGTTATTAGTGTTAAACTATATTTACCAATGAGTCAAGCTGCCGAAGGGGATGAATTTTGTCACCATTGTTTTCATTGCGATCAAAAATCTACTCAACATTACCTATATTCAGAGAAAGAACAGGTAGAGTTTGAAGGAGATACAGTAGAGATTATAGACTCTTTTTATTTGTGTTTATTATGTGGACAGGTGAATAAAATAGAGGATATATAAATTTACCCATTCTCCCACCACTTTGCCTGGGAATCTATAAAAATATTGCTCTCCGGAACGCTTAACTTGTCGTTGGTCAGGTGAAAAAATGGTCGGTTACTTTGAGTTTTAAAATCTTTGGTCAAATCTGCTTTTTGACCATACACAGGGGTTTTTAACCGCTTATACGTTTTCTCATAACCACCCACGCACCGCTCCTCTCCGTTTTCAAACCAAGTGGATGCTTCAATATACCTGGTGGCTTTGCCATAATGCACCGGAGTTAAGATACTGCCACTGCCTGGATACCAGTAATAAACCCGACCATAATACAAAGTATGTAAAAAACGCTCAAAAAGTCTTGGTCTGAATGCTTCTTCTCCCAACGCTTTGGTGAGCGGCACCACCCAAAGGATGTAGGCCCCTCTTTTTTTATATTGTGCAGTGCGGTGTAAAATTTTAGGAATGGAAAGTGTGCTGGCTTGCACCTCTATTACCACTCCTTTTCCGTCGATCCTTCCGCTTATATCAGGTCTGACCATCTGGTAGCCTTTACTACTGTTTGCCCACAAGGGTCTTTCTACTTCCCAGCTACCGCCTGAATAGGCTTGTTGTAAAACAGCCGCAATTTCGTTTTTACAGTTTTTATGCAGCTCGCTTTCTTTGGTCCCTACAGGACTATGCCTGGCACTGTACGCAAAGTGGTCACGTTTTTCTACACATCTTCTAATCACCACTTCTTCATAAGTATCAGGGCAATAGAAAGGGGCATCTGTTTTAACCGCTTGTGAAATATGTACCGCCTGGTTGTCAGCAGCACGTTTGGCAATTAACTTTATCTTGTCAGGGGTAGAATTGTACTCGTAAGGCATACAGATCAAATCATTAGTTTGTAAAATATTGGGCAACTGGACAAAAGTTGGAAGAAAGAGCAAACCACCTCTTATATATCTATCCACCCCTCCACCGAATACCTTGATACCTGGGTTTTGCCACAGCGGGTACAGCGCCTTTTGAGGCTGTCGCCTTGCCATTTGTGCCCCCATATTTTGCAGGCAAGTGGGGTAGGCTTGCCTTTAGCTGTATCTTTATCTCCAGTCTTCTTATTATTCATGCGCGGTGTCATTTTTTGGTTAAATAATCAGTAATGGCTATTTGCTTTTATAGTCTACTTCTTTCAACAACTGGCGCACGGTTTCGGGGCGGTAATAGAACTTATGCCCCAGCAAACGACACAAAAAGCTAATGTCGCCCAGAGTTTGCCATTTCTTAAAGGCTGCCCGCACTGCTTCGTGGCGGCGGGTACTATACATCCAATCAGTTGACTTGACCTGTTGCCGGATGTGCATCAACTCTTCTACACCCACTTTCACCTCTGCCAGGTCTGCTTCTTTGAGCCGATTGGCGTTGCGTAAAATTAAAGCATACACCGAACGAGGGCGGTAATAGTATTTGTAAGCCAGGGTTTGGCAAATGACTTCCGTCGATCCATACTTGATCCTTTGCAGGTACTTGAAGCTGCCCAGTACATCGTCGCGGCGGCGCACGGCGGGTTCTTTAGTTTCGTCTGCCTGGTATAGCTGCTCTATCATGGCTTCGAGGGCTACTAACTCCCAGGGGGGTAGCGCGTTATGTGTAGTACTCATAGTGTTTTACTGTTTTTGCCTACTAAATTACAAAAAAGTTATCAAACCCTAATTCACTCTCTATCATACACTTAAATGTATCTATCCTAAAAAAAAGCCCCAAAAACGAGCACTTGTTTCTCTTAGCTTTCGCCTTGTTTAAAAATCAAAACAATGCAAACATTGATGAAACAAATCACACGCAAACACCTGGCAGTAATGCTGGGCTTGTTGTTATTGGGGACCAGCCTGGTGGTAGGCTGCAACAAAATCATCCGGGTAAGCAGAGCCCCAGATGAAAAACTTAGCCCCGAAAAAATGGTATTGCCTCGCTTTGTGGCAAACAAGCTCACCCAAAAACTACGGGAGGTGTTACCCGATACTTTTGCCCGCCTGGAAACTAACCAGGTGCTGCCCCTGGGCGACACCAAAACCATGCTCATTGAGGGCAAATATGCCGTAGGTGGCATCCAGTTTCTGGAGAAAGAAGGCAGAGTTGGTGTAGCAGTTTCTTATGACCTGGAACAGTTCTTTGCTTTTGTGGCAGCCAAACTCAAAAAAGAGCTCACTGTTAACGGCAAGACAAGCCCGGAGATCATAGAAGCCCTGGGTTTGTCGCTGGACATTTTGTTTGCTTATTACGAAACCAAAGCGAAAATACCCGTGCAAGGCAAGCTCAACACAGTTTTTCCGAACTCAGCAGCCGCCACTGCCCAGGTGTTTTTATCTCAGCTTCGCTTGCTTTACTTTCAGATAGTAAGCCGGGGTGATGGTAATGGGGTAATACTTAAAATGGGTTGGAATGCAGAGGTGTTTGAAGCCTTTTTGACCGATGTGTTGGCGGGGAAATATAAAGTAAAAATAGTAGAGAAGGAGTAAACACCACCAGTTGAGTTGCCTCTCCCTAAAGCAAAAAAAACTTGAAGGAAAGTAGATTAACATCTACCTATCCTCCAAGATTCTTCAATCAGCTATGTACTACAAACATACTTTTATTTTTAGTAATTTAAAATTGGGCAGCTCTTTTTTTAGAGCAGTTGGGGGGGTGAATGTTGCGCCTGTTAAACCAGCCAACAACAAAACGCTGGCAAACATAAGGAAGCAAGCAGGCGCAAGCCTGCATGCAGGTTGTTTAATTTATGTCAAGGCTCAAAGGAGTATTTGACACTCTTCTTGCTCCATACTTTATTTTGATTTGCCCTAAGCTTTTACCTGATGACCAGGATTTCTGACTTGCATGTCGCCAGTACCAGGCTTGCTTTTTCTTTGCCCAAAAAAAGCCTGCTTTTTTCAGCGTTTCTTTATGGGCACGGGTATCACCTGTCACCCAAATCCAGTTCCCCACCAGTTCAAAAATAAGAGGAAGATGGCATACCTTAAGATACATGTCCATAAACATTTGATCAATTTCTCCCTGCTCTTCTCCTCTTTTGAATTGCTCAAACCGTCCTTCAGTCTCCATCAAATGGGCAAGTACCTCATATTCGGCATTAATCATTTTAATCGGGGTATCATCTATACCAGGGTGGAAGTCAGGGTGATGTTGTTTACACAACGTCCGGTAGGCAATTTTCAGCTCCTGCTTGTTAGATATTTGCTCAATGTTGAAATAATTGATAGATTGCATTTCAATTTGTTTTATAAACCCGTTACTCAAGCTTGAAGGGGAGAGTAACGGGTTTCTTATTGTACCATTATTTACAGAACAAACATAAAACACAAGCTGTTGTATATCAAGTACTTACCGGTTTATTACTGCTTGTTTTTATAATTAAAAACAGCTTTATTTATAAGGTAAAAGATTTGAAGATATGGAGGGGTTTAAGGGCTAAGGGTAAGGTAAAGGACAAGGAGTGAGCAGTTAGTTGCCCTAAAGCAAAAAAACTTGAAGGAAAGTAGATTAGCATCTACCCATCCCCCAAGATCCTTTAACCAGCTATGCGTTGCAAAGGTACGCTTTTTTTGGTAAAAAAAAATAACACTGCCGTTTTTTTTAACATTTTAATCAAGTAAAAACTTTTTAAAATTAACTGTTGCCAAGGGATTGGATATAGGGACATACAAAAAAGGTTTTTTTTAAGAAGTGGCTTTATAGAAAAAATACAACACATCACCAAGTGTCGTCGCTCTTCAATGATACGATTAGAGACTGACGACATTTTTGCCCACTGTTACAGGTTTTTTTAAAAAAAATGTTATGTTTACCGTACAAACACGCACTCCTGCAAATTGAACATATTAATCGCACCATATAGGAATTGAAATTTGACAAGGTTTGATTTTTCGCGGGCAAGTGCCTTATATTAATCGCACCATATAGGAATTGAAATATCGAGGGGGTTTGAGGGGTTTCATTCATTGTTTTATACAAATCGCACCATATAGGAATTGAAATCCACTACTATAATGCTTGGAGTTATTTGCGGCTTCTATATTAATCGCACCATATAGGAATTGAAATCAGAGCGAATGGAGGGGTCACCTGACAGGCTCGATTATATTAATCGCACCATATAGGAATTGAAATACAGTATCAAGTATTGGGCAGCGGCAACGCCCCGGATATTAATCGCACCATATAGGAATTGAAATTGTATAGGTATATACAAAACTGCCTTGACATCAAACATATTAATCGCACCATATAGGAATTGAAATGAGTCTGTAGCGGAGCACAGCCCTGCCACATCACCATATTAATCGCACCATATAGGAATTGAAATAGCTTGCTTGAACAACTTTTCCGTCTACAGTAGTAAATATTAATCGCACCACTTAGGAATTGAAATCTTTGGCACAACGTATTCTCGCTCGTTCTGGTGACCAATATTAATCGTACCATGTAGGAATTGAAATTAGGCCTTGAAGTACACGACCACCTCCCAGCCACGCGCATATTAATCGCACCATATAGGAATTGAAATATATCTTGAACAACGCCTGCTGTAGTGTTGGTGAGAGTTCTTTTTTTGGAATAACATCCATCTGACTAAGTAGGGGTAGGTATTGGAGGTATGGCTACCTGGAAACTTTCTTGTTCGAATTGACTCACATCTGAGCCTACTAACCTCCAGGGCAGGGCAGAAACAACAAATCCGGCAGGTTTATCAATTAAATAATCGATCAGGGTTCAAGCTAATTGAATATTTATTTAAGGTAAAAGTTAGAAAAAATCCTGAATGGGGGATGTGTATCAAATTATCTAACATTGACAATATTTCTCAAAAGTGAAGAGCTCCCTGGATTGCATCTGGTTACATTGCAAATCAGGCAATACATACTATTGATCACATTCCTGAAGCCACTTCACCGCATGAACTTTGGCCGCAATAGGCATGATATGCAAGCAACCACTGGGGAACAGTTTATTCAAACGGCGTGAGAATCCAAATTGATAAATTACGTTTTCAGGAAAGGTAAAGGCAACGTAGTGTTTGCAGCCTATGGTTTTGGTCATTTTAGGAATCCATTCATTGACCACCCAATCAATGTCTTCGGGGCTTGCTGAAAAATGTTGTAAGTCTAAAAACCACTTGCCCACTTGGTATTTTTTGGCATGTTGCCCCACTTCTTGTAATAAACCTTTGAAATCTTTTCTGGGACAATGTCCTTTGCTTTTAATAATGAAAATCCCTTCTGAAGCCATTAAATCAGCGCTGATGTAGTTGCTTCTATAAATATCGGTCACCTTAATGTTTGCTGTAGTGTTCATTGCGAATGATTAATCGTCAAATTTTGTATTAAGTAGTTGATTTGATAATTGGCAAAGATCAAACAAAGAATATAAGCAACTGACTATTAAGTATTTAAATTAATAAGAACAAGTGTTAAAGAACCATTTAGAGAATAAAATTCCCTATTTGGGAATAAAAAGTTAAGCTTGGGTCTTTATTGGTAGAAGGTGGAGGCGGCAAACCTCTGGGAAAGATGATTTTTGTAGAGGAAGAATGTATGATGACAAATGTAAAAGCATCACACATCATTGTTTTAAGGAGTGAGTCCATGCTTCAAAAGAAGTTTGCATAATTTAGTCGTTGTGCTAAACCACTATATTAGCAAACTGCCCCATTTTATTCAACAATCAGCAATATACGCTAATAAAAACTGGAGTCTAAAACTCCAGTTCCTCCTCCTGATAATATAGCCTGAATATTTCGCCCTCTTGCAGGCTAAAGTTCCAGTCAGCCTCAAGGGTTGCCAGTTCCTGCATCAGCTCGCTTACCTTTTCCTGAGTTGCCCAATAACCTGCTTCACGCAGGGCTTTCTTTAGGTGCAGGGTAGTCAGTATTTTATGTTGGTTAAAGTAAGCCGTGGCCTGTTGTTTCACTACCTCATAGCTTAGTTTTTTGAAGCGCAGGGTGTGGTATTCAAACTCTTCGTTTACCGGGTTCAGCTCAAATAAAACATTCAATTCTTTTAATCGGTCGATGTGCAGTTTACGCCACTCTCCTTTGTCGAGGTCGTAATAATTAACCCAACCTTGGTCTTTGGGTGGGTTATACTCTGCCCCGTTTGGGTGATCCTTGGCCGGGATCAGGCTAAAGTTTAAAGTTGCTTTCCGCACGTTTAAGGTGCCATCTAACTTGATGTAGGCGACCTGTGCGATGCCTTTTCTTAAATCTTGTGTTAACTCCTCCTTAGTAAGGGAGTTGGTAGGGTTGATTTCAATGGTTGTTAAGGTCATTGTAGTAAGCGTTTTGGTTGTTGTTGTTGATTAATTAATTTATAAACCAAAGTACGACAAACATACATCCACTATCAAGCACTTAATCCCTTGATAACGAGGTGAATAAGATTAGTTTCAAAAGCGTACTTTTTGCCCCAAAAGCTGCCGTTTTGCCCCCAATATGTCCTTGCTTGCCCCAAAACACCCCTGGTTTTTTTATGATTTGATCAAATACAGCTACCACGTAGGCTCACCATTGCACTAATCCTATGCAAACCGCCCCAAACCTGCCCAAAAACGGCACTTTTAGAAGTACACAAAACGCCTCAAAATATCACTTTCTGCAAACTCTATTACATCATAATTACTTGTGCCACAGTGAGTTGCTAAGGGCACACAATTAGTCGTTCTTTGTATCATAATAATTAAAGAAGCAAACAAAAACATTAAAAAAGATGAATCAGATAAAACAAAGAACAATAGTAGCACTAAGCAGCGGAACAGTTCAAATTACCCTCAACGGAAAGATTGAAAAAGCCACCTTAAACCTTGATTTGATTCCAGCTAAAAAGCAACAGCAAATTGGTAAAGAAAAACACCAAGGCAAGCAGCTCACCTTTTACAGCCTCAGCGAAGAAAAATGGAAAGTAATTGATTTTGAACAGGTAAGCGAAATAAGAGTTCTTACCTACTTTACCCAGACAATGCCTGTAACCATTTTCAAAAAATTAAAATAGCATCAGACAAAACCAAGCCTTCGCCCTATCTCTACAGGTGGGGCGTTGTTTATTGGGGCAAACTACGGGCAGGTTGCTAATGGCCGTTCGTTTTTTTATCTTTTTTGGTTGCTCTAAAGCAATGCCCCACTGACTTCGTGTAAAATCAGTGGGGCTTTTTTTGTTGGCTTATATTGCATCCACTCTTTCTATTGAAAAGTCAATCACTGCCATGCAAGGCTTTTTCTCCCAGAATGCTTTCCCGTAATGGCTGATCAAATAAGTTTTAACGCTCTCCGCTGAGTCAGTCAAGTCATAAGCACCAGTTGAATAATTTTTATACCAATACTGGTTTCTTGGGTAGTTATATTGATCTACAGCCTTGAATACCTTAGAGTCAATATAATTTATATCCAGGAGACTCAGGATATGGCAAAACTTCCGAACCTTTAGAGTGGTCAGTTTAATAATCAAGGAAAGGTTGGTTCCTTCAATGGGCATTGATAACTGATCATTTAATTGAGCGAACAAGTCCTCCTGAACTTGTAGAATGTTTTCTCTGTTTTCATGTTGAATTTGTTCCCAACCAATGATTGGCAGGAAAATCCGTGAGATTTTCTGTCGTCCAATTATTTTATTGAACAAATCAAGCGAAATGCTTCGGTTTTGAATAGTTATATGATCCATGTATTCTCGTTTTATTTAGTAGTACGTTTAACTTTAATTATGAACCAAAGTACGACAATACCCTGCCCACTATCAAGCAATTAAATCACTGATAAAGAGGCGAATAAGGTTAGTTTCAAAAACGTACTTGTTGCCCCAAAACCAGCTAAAACACCCTCAATATGTCCTGATCTGCCCCAAAACACCTGCACTGTTTTTATCATTTATTATCATTTGCCTATAGCATAGCTACTCTATTGCATTATGGTAATCTAAACTGCCCCAAAACCGCCCACAAATGGCACTTTTAGAAGTACACAAAACACCTCAAAATATCGCTTTTCGTAGACAATATTACGCCATAATCACTTGTACCACAGTGAGTTGCTAAGGACACACAATTAGTCGTACTTCGTGATATAAATTATTAGAAAACAAGAAAATGAAAACAAGAAAAAGATTTCGAATACCCGGAAGAACCGTTTTTGACTGGAACCTGGAACAGCACCAGGTAATACTTGACATGGGCAAAATTCATGAAGGGTTGCTGAAGGTGACCCACGAACAACTTGGCTTCACCTGGTTACCCATCAGTGTGGTTCGAAACATAGAACCACTCAGCACCAGAAACTACAACATCGAAGTAAACCGGGATTACTGGAAGGATATTTTTTGGATGGGTTAAACCACCGAAATATGATTTTAAAACAACAAACCAAGCCTAAAGATGAGTTACGATAAAATACTAACCGAAGCGGATAAACTTAGCAGCAACGAACTACTCTGGCTAATTGCTGACCTTAACCACATGCAAAAAGTGAAGGAATACGATGAAGTACGTCCTAAGCTTCAGGGGCATACTAAAGGTGTGGTGTTGTCTGAAAAAACGAACTTGGTTTTATTCTGACTGACGAGCCGGAATACGATGAAGGAAAACTTCAGCTGATGGCAGAACCTTATGGAGATAAAATGATTTATGCCTTGTATACCCTGCACGGTATCGAAATTAAACACCTGTTTACCTTAACGGATGGCAGCTTCGATTGGGAGAAAAAACTGGCTCCGAAAATCAGACTGTTTTTTGAAAAAGGGGCAGCAGCATTTGAATAATAAGGAAGGAACCGGGAGCCTCCCTCGATGAGTCGGCTTCCAGGTTCTGATTTTTCGGGGGAGTCTTGCTTTGGGCAGGAGCAAAAACGAAACCCTATATCAGGTTTCGTTGACTGGTGTGATCGGTAAAGCAGGGGTAACAAAAAAATGTAAATAAGAGATAACACTTTTTGATTGCTTTCTGAATATATAAACGAGGCTGTATGACCAACCTCGTTTTACTGCCAACCTACCCCTCTTTTTTAGCCACTTCTTCCGCTTTTGCGATGCGATAGTTGAGCTGTCTCAACTCCTCAATCATCAGGGTTAAAAATTCCACTTGTTTTTCCTGTACCGCTACTTGCTCAATGGCTTTGGTAGCTTCAAGTGCTTTTTTTACCTGGGCTAGTTCAATGGCTAACTCATTTCTTCTTTCTATTATTACCCAGTATGCTTCGTTTGTAATCATGGCTGTTTTATTTAGTAATGCGTTTAACTTTAATTATGAACCAAAGTACGACAAACATACATCCACTATCAAGCACTTAAATCGCTGATAACGAGGTGAATAAGATTAGTTGCAAAAGCGTACTTTTTGCCCAAAAAGTTGCCGTTTCTCCCCCAATATGTCCCTGCTTGCCCCAAAACGCCCCTGTTTTTTTTCTGATTTGATCAAAAGCTCCCATCTGGTAGTTGCTTGATTGCACTACTCCTATGCAAATCGCCCCAAACCCGCCCATAAATGGCACTTTGCCTAGTGTAAAAAATGCCTCAAAATATCGCTTTTCGCAAGTTGTATTACATCATAATTACCTGTGCCACAGTGAGTTGCTAAGGGCACACAATTAGTCGTTCTTTGTATCATAATAATTAAAACAACCCCCAAACAAGATTAACAACAGATGAAACCAACGAATTTAAACCCCACGATATTAAAAAGTTTTAAAGCAACCGAAAGCTTTTATAAACACCAATATCCCAACCACAAAATAAGCCAGGAAGTATTTACAAAGGCTTTCATTCAAGGAATGAAAGAGGCAGCTAAAATGACCCCTGAAAAATTTAATACAATCAAAGAAGAATACATCATGGGCGGCAAAAAACTGGAAAACCTAGCCTCAAAAGCCAACAAAAACAAGCTAGATAAAAGAAGCTTTACCAGAGGGTTTGTTTCTGGATTTACTGCATAAAACCTACCCCCCCTTAAAAACTATTACCTGGACTAAAGACCTCCACCACCTCATCAACCCAAAAAAAAACTTCACTTTTAATTTTTCCGTTCTATGAATGCATCGTGATCAGTCAAAGCATTGCTGACCAGAGGCACGCAGCCACCGAACAGGTGGGCAAGCATCAAGGTTGCCTGAAGATGTTTTTTGAAGAAGAGTTGGGGGATGGATAACAAGCGTTGGTTTGTGATAGAGGCTGGACTGGATCATCAACCAGCCCCTTGATTTTGTCTGGGTTAGTTAATGCTATGGTCAAAATATGGGTGAGGCATCAATTCCCGAATATCGTTGTCCTTTACAAACTCATAATACTCAAGAACTCTTTTTCGGTCGCTGGATGAATGAAGAATATGCGTCGTAAGTTCGCCTGGTAATTCTTTTTCCCGGTTGAGCCTGAGCGCATCCACATATAATAATACCCCTGTATCGTTTAATTCATTGTTATCATCAAAGAAAACGAACTGTTTGAACATTAACTGGTCTTTTTTCATTTTGTCACATTATTTATCATTTACTGCCCGTTTTTGCGTGCACACCATAAATATACAGCATAAATCTGTATTTTTTATGCGCTACTTATTGAAAAGGAGTCAGGGTTTTATTTGTAATGCCAGGCAAGCACCAAACCCAGCAGTTAAGTTGAATTACCGCTGGGTTTACTTGATGACGCTTACTTTTACTACAAACTACCTTTGGTGCATTCAGTAGCGATTTTGTTTACCCAAGCGATGCCTGTGAAATAAACACCTACCCAGACCCAGAGGTGAGTGAGGCGTTGGGTGCTTACGCAAGTAGCTGAGTAATTGTCGTTCGTTGTGTTAATTCTACCTTTTTATGGTTGAACCTATCCAAAGCAAAACCCCACCAACTTCATAAAATTTGGTGGGGCTTTCTGTTGATTATTTTACTTCACGATTTGCTTCGGCAAGTTGCTCGGCTTGTTCCATTAGGAGGTGGAGTTCTCCATCCAGTCTATCGATGATCTCCAGCTCTTTTTCATAAAAGGCGACATCTACCAATGTGCGGGAATCTTTGGCGTGTTCCAGGGCTCTTTCGGCAAGCAGGCGTTCCTTGCTGAGCTCTTCGCTTCGTGTGGTCAGCAAGGCATACAGTTCTTTCTGGGTATTCATTTGATCTCTGTTTTATAGTTTGTATAAAAACACCGGGACAAAGCCGCCCTGGTGGTGTTAATTATTCACTGCCTTTGGCACCAGCAGTCACTAGTTTTGATTTGAGTTTCATCAACTCAAATACTGCCCGATCGACATTACTTAGTTCAATTTCGCAGCAATCAGCCTCATTGCTCTTGCCTGCCTTTACACAGGCTTTGAACTCCTGACTCGTGGCTGCTTTATGCTGTTGTAATGCTTCAATTTGGGCTTCTACAATTTGAATGGCGTTGTCCATGTCGTTGTTTTATTTAGTAATTAATTTATAAACCAAAGTACGACAATACCTTGCCCACTACCCAGTACTTAAACCCTTGATAGCGAGGCAAATAAGATTAGTTACCAAAGTGCACATTCTGCTCTGAAAGCTACCAAAAGGCTCCCCAATATGTCCTCATTTGCCCCAAAACACCTCCACTCTTTTCACCATTTGTTATTATCTGCCCATAGCATTGCTACTCTATTGCACTATGGTAATTGAAACTGCCCCAAACCCGCCTGGAAATGGCACTTTACGGGGGGCACAAAACCACTTCAAATATCGCTTTTCGCAGATAGCATTACATCATAACCTTTTGTTTAACAGCGAGTTGCTAAGGGCTGATCATTGCTGGCACTTTACGCTGAAGTTATTGATTAACAAAACATAAAACAGATGGAAAATTTAGATTATACCAATTACGATGGAAAGAGAGCCATCAGGCTCTTTTTCTTTGCTGCTGGTAGCCGTGCGACACTTTAGGCATAGACTAAAACCCTGGCACTAACCAGACTCTTGGCATTAAACTATTCAAGGTAGCCGTACCACACTTTCTAATCCAATAGGCACCTTGGAACCAGACTCTTGGCATTGAACTATTCAAGGCGGACACGTCACACTTTTAGAGCTGGTAAATATATTTACTTTGACAAGACTCTTGGCATTGAATTATTTAAGGTAGCCACCACACACTTTGAGCACCAGCGGACATTCCGGTATTGACAAGACTCTTGACATTGAATTATTCAAGGTAGCCGTGCAACACTTTAGGCACAGACTAAAACCCTTGTATTGACAAGACTCTTCACATTGAACTATTCCAGGTAGCCACCACACACTTTAGGCACAGACTAAAACCCTGGTATTGACAAGACTCTTGACATTGAATTATTCAAGGTAGCCGTGCGACACTTTAGGCACAGACTAAAACCCTGGTATTGACAAGACTCTTCACATTGAACTATTCCAGGTAGCCACCACACACTTTAGGCACAGACTAAAACCCCGGTATTGACAAGACTCTTGACATTGAATTATTTAAGGCAGCCACAACACACTTTAGGCGTAGACTAAAACCCTGATATTGACAAGACTCTTCACATTGAACTATTCCAGGTAGCCACCACACACTTTAGGCACAGACTAAAACCCCGGCATTGACAAGACTCTTGACATTGAACTATTCAAGGATGGTACATCACACTTTTAGAGCTGGTAAATATATTTACTTTGACAAGACTCTTCACATTGAACTATTCAAGGCAACCACAACACACTTTAGGCACAGAATAAAACCCCGGCATTGACAAGACTCTTGACATTGAACTATTTAAGGCAGCCACATCACACTTTTAGAGCTGGTAAATATATTTACTTTGACAAGACTCTTGACATTGAACTATTCAAGGCAGCCACAGCACACTTTCTAATCCAGCAAGCACCTCGATATTGATAAGACTCTTGGCATTGAACTATTCGAAGCAGCTCTCCTACACTTTAGGCACAGACTAAAACCCCGGCATTGACAAGACTCTTCACGTTGAACTATTCAAGGCAGCCACCACACACTTTAGGCACAGACTAAAAACCCCGGCATTGACAAGACTCTTGACATTAAACTATTCAAGGATGGCACAGCACACTTTTAGAGCTGGTAAATATATTTACTTTGATAAGACTCTTGACATTGAACTATTCAAGGCTGCCGTACCACACTTTCTAATCCAGCAGGCGCTCCGGCACTAACCAGACTCTTGGCGTTGAACTATTCAAGGCGGCTACGTCACACTTTTAGAGCTGGTAAATATATTTACTTTGACAAGACTCTTGACATTGAACTATTCAAGGCAGCCACAACACACTTTAGGCACAGACTAAAAACCCCGGCATTGACAAGACTCTTGGCATTGAACTATTCAAGGCGGACACGTCACACTTTCTAATCCAGCAGGCATCCTGGTATTGACAAGACTCTTCACATTGAATTATTCAAAGCAGCTGTCCTACACTTTCGGCACAGACTAAAACCCCGGTATTGACAAGACTCTTGACATTGAACTATTCAAGGTAGCCACAACACACTTTAGGCACCAGCGGGAATTCAGGCATTAACAAGACTCTTGACATTGAACTATTCAAGGTAGCCACAACACACTTTAGGCACAGACTAAAACCTCAGGATTGACAAGACTCTTGGCATTGAACTATTCCAGGCCGCTGTACCACACTTTCTAATCAAGTAGGCATCCTGATATTGACAAGACTCTTGACATTGAATTATTCGAGGCAGCCACAACACACTTTCTAACCCAGCAGGTGCTCCGGCATTGACAAGACTCTTGATATTAAACTATTCAAGGATGGTACAGCACACTTTCTAATCCAATAGGCACCCTGGCATTGACAAGACTCTTGACATTGAACTATTCAAGGAGGGCACATCACACTTTTAGCAACCAACGAGCATCCCTGCACTAACCAGACTCTTAGCATTGAACTATTCAATGGAGCCACATCACACCTTTAGCGCCAACGAGCATCCTGGCACTAACCAAACTCTTGGCATTGAATTATTTAAGGTAGCCACCACACACTTTGAGCACCAGCAGGCATCCTGGTATTGACAAGACTCTTCACATTGAATTATTCAAAGCAGCTGTCCTACACTTTCGGCACAGACTAAAACCCCGGTATTGATAAGACTCTTGACATTGAACTATTCAAGGTAGCCACAACACACTTTAGGCACAGACTAAAACCCCGGCATTGACAAGACTCTTGACATTGAACTATTCAAGGTAGCCACAACACACTTTAGGCACAGACTAAAACCTCGGCATTGACAAGACTCTTGACATTGAACTATTCAAGGATGGTACAGCACACTTTCTAATCTAATAGGCATCCAGTATTGACAAGACTCTTGACATTGAATTATTCGAGGCAGCCACAACATATTTTTTAACCCAGCAGGTGCTCCGGCATTGACAAGACTCTTGATATTAAACTATTCAAGGATGGTACAGCACACTTTCTAATCCAATAGGCACCCTGGCATTGACAAGACTCTTGACATTGAACTATTCAAGGAGGGCACATCACACTTTTAGCAACCAACGAGCATCCCTGCACTAACCAGACTCTTGGCATTGAACTATTCAATGGAGCCACATCACACCTTTAGCGCCAACGAGCATCCTGGCACTAACCAAACTCTTGACATTGAACTATTCAAGGCAGCCGTACTACACTTTCTAATCCAGCAGACACCCCGGTATTGACAAGACTCTTGACATTAAACTATTCAAGGGGGCACAGCACACTTTTAGAGCTGGTAAATATATTTACTTTGACAAGACTCTTGGCGTTGAACTATTCCAGGCAGCCGTACCACACTTTAGGCACCAGTGGGAATCCAGGCATTGACAAGAGTCTTGGCATTGAACTATTCAAGGCAGCCGTACCACACTTTCTAATCCAGCAGACACCCCGGCATTGACAAGACTCTTGACATTGAATTATTTAAGGCAGCCACAACACACTTTAGGCGTAGACTAAAACCCTGATATTGACAACACTCTTCACATTGAACTATTCCAGGTAACCACCACACACTTTAGGCACTAACAGGCACCCCGGTATTGACAAGACTCTTGACATTAAATTATGCGAGGAGGGCACAGCACACTTTTAGAGCTGGTAAATATATTTACTTTGACAAGACTCTTGGCGTTGAACTATTCCAGGCAGCCGTACTACACTTTCGGCACAGACTAAAACCCCAGGATTGACAAGACTCTTGGCATTGAACTATTCCAGGCAGCTGTACCACACTTTCTAATCAAGTAAGCATCCTGGTATTGACAAGACTCTTGGCATTGAACTATTCAAGGCAGCCGTACCACACTTTAGGCACCAGCGGGAATCTAGGCATTGACAAAACTCTTGACATTAAACTATTCAAGGGGGCACAGCACACTTTTAGAGCTGGTAAATATATTTACTTTGACAAGACTCTTGGCGTTGAACTATTCCAGGCAGCCGTACCACACTTTAGGCACCAGTGGGAATCCAGGCATTGACAAGAGTCTTGGCATTGAACTATTCAAGGCAGCCGTACCACACTTTCTAATCCAGCAGACACCCCGGCATTGACAAGACTCTTGACATTGAACTATTCCAGGCAGCCACAACACACTTTTAGAGCTGGTAAATATATTTACTTTGACAAGACTCTTGGCGTTGAACTATTCCAGGCAGCCGTACCACACTTTAGGCACCAGTGGGAATCCAGGCATTGACAAGAGTCTTGGCATTGAACTATTCAAGGCAGCCGTACCACACTTTCTAATCCAGCAGACACCCCGGCATTGACAAGACTCTTGACATTGAACTATTCCAGGCAGTCACAACACACTTTTAGAGCTGGTAAATATATTTACTTTGACAAGACTCTTGGCGTTGAACTATTCCAGGCAGCCGTACCACACTTTAGGCACCAGTGGGAATCCAGGCATTGACAAGAGTCTTGGCATTGAACTATTCAAGGCAGCCGTACCACACTTTCTAATCCAGCAGACATCCTGGCACTAACCAGACTCTTGACATTGAATTATTTAAGGGGGCACATCACACTTTCTAATAGAGCAGGCGCTCCGGCATTGACAAGACTCTTGGCGTTGAATTATTCAAGGCAGCCACCACACACTTTAGGCACAGACTAAAAACCTCGGCACTAACCAGACTCTTGGCATTGAACTATTCAAGGGGGCACAGCACACTTTTAGAGCTGGTAAATATATTTACTTTGACAAGACTCTTGGCGTTGAACTATTCCAGGCAGCCGTACCACACTTTAGGCACAGACTAAAACCCCGGAATTGACAAGACTCTTGACATTGAACTATTCAAGGTAGCCACAACACACTTTAGGCACTAACAGGTACCCCGGCATTGACAAGACTCTTCACATTGAACTATTCGAGGCAGCTACACCACACTTTCTAATCCAGCAAGCACTTTCATTTTGACAAGACTCTTGACATTACACTATTCAAGGCAGCCACATCACACCTTTAGCGCCAACGAGCATTCTGGCACCAACCAGACTCTTGATATTGAACTATTCAAGGCAGCTACACCACACTTGCAGCACCAGCAGATGCTCCAAGAAGTATTTTCAATAACTTTTGACCCAACAAAATGTGGCAAAAACTGACGGCTCAGTTTAGATTCTGAAGTTCAGAAATTCTTCAAGGCTTAACAAAGTATTCCTGCCAGGATTATTTCTGGTGGGAATGCCTTTGTCAATTCCTCACAAGTCCAGTACAAACAGCTTTTTGGTTTCTTACCAGGAAGACAAAAAACGAAACCGGGTATTAGGTTTCGTTGGTAAATTGGGGTTGATTGACTACTTCCAAAAAAAGTAATATACATCACCCTTTCTCCTGGTTAACCGCCATTTACTTTTATAAGAAGCCGCTGCCCTGCCAGTAAGCTTTAGGCATAATTTAGCAGAGCTGTTATACATCTTTGCGTAATGAATCACTCTGTTTCTCTGCTCTTCCGGAATAGCCTTTATTGTGGAAATAGCTTTGTCTGAGCGTAAAGCCTCAGCTGCTCTGATAACCCAAAGAGCATAGGCCGCTGTGCCGTAGTCTTTAGGAACCTTAATTACCACAGGGTTTTCGATGATGTGTCTTTCAAATATGCTTGACTTAGCTCTTAAGCAAGCTTCTTTTACACTTTTACCAAATATTTTAACTTCCATGTTGTTCTTGTTTTATCCTTTAATTATGAACCAAAGTACGACAAACAAACGCCCACTACCCAGTACTTAATCCCTTGATAGTAAAGCAAATAAGATTAGTTATCAAAGTGCACATTACGCCCTCCAAACCAGCTAAACCACCCCCAATATGTCCTCATTTGCCCCAAAACACCTCCACTGTTTTTACCATTTGTTATCATTTGCCTATAGCATCGCTACTCTATTGCACTATGGTAATTGAAACTGCCCCAAAGCCGCCTAAAAATAGCACTTTTAGAAGCGCACAAAACCACTTCAAATATCGCTTTTCGCAGACAGTATTACATCATAATATCCTGGGCAAGAGCGAGTTGCTAAGGGTGTGCAATTAGTCGTGTTTTGTATCATAATAATTAAAACAGTAAACCAAAAGATTCAATACCAATGGAAAATTTAGCGCATATCGCCCTTGAAAAATTTAAAATGTATCAAAGGTATTTTGACCGAAAGCAACTCCCATATCAACTCAATCAGGCAGACTTTACCGCTGGGTTTAATGCTGGGGTAAGCAAGGCAGCAGCTACCGACAAAGTTGCTTTACAAAAAATGCTGGATGAGTTTATCCTGAACGCTCAGGAACTGGACACCCTTGCTTTGAAAGAAGCAGACAACAGTCACCCCTCTCTGGATAAAATAAGTTTTACCAAAGGTTTTGTTGCAGGTTTTACCGAGCAAGGCATCAGTAATTAAGACCTAAGGAATAACTACTAAAAAAACACCATAAAAATGAGCACACAATCACCCACAAACATTTTTGACCAGAATTTGGTCACCCAATGGGTAGCAATGGATTTAGGAAAAATTCAGGAGGGCATTATCAAAATAAGCCACGAAGCTCACGGCTACGCCTGGCTACCCGTTACCGTTATTCGTAATCCCCGGCTTTTGACAGGAGTAACCTCTGATAACCAGGGGGAGGGGGTTTATCGCATCGAAATCAATCAGGATTATTGGGAGGACATTTTTTGGATAGATCATTTGTTTTACTTAAACCGGAAAAAATGAAATACGCTACCATCATAGCCGCCGCCGAAAAACTGACCGACGAGGAGTTAGGCTACCTCATTGCCCGGTTGGATGATATGCTGAGTGCCCGCTACTACCACCAGGCAGACCAGGTGCCTCAACCACAGGAATACCAAAAAGAGGTCATTCCGGCTTCAGATAGTGCATCAGGGTTTATTCTGGAGGAGTTTAGTGAATACACCCAGGGGCATTTGTACCTGATGTGTCTGCCCAACGGCGACTGTTTCAACTACGCCCTGTTTACCATTACCGAACAGGGCATGGAGGATATTTTTATCCTCGTAGATGGCAAACAGGATTGGCAGGAACAGCTTGCCCCCAAGATTCAACAGTTTTTTGGGCAGGCGAGCACCTAAAGCAAGATAAAAACGAGGCTTTACAACACATAAAGCCTCGTTCAATCATTTTAATACTAATAAAAGTCCCGGTCGCTCACCCCAAAGTCTTTGTCTCCGTAGTTAGGTTCCCACCCCCAGGGATCAAACCCTTCCTCTTCTTCTTCGGTACTCCATTTTATGTCGGTTGGGGTTGCTTTTTTCAGTAGGTTGTTTGACATTTGCATTGGCTTTATCTTTTAAAGTTAAAAACAACGGGTTTGGGAGCTGTTACCTTCCAAGCCCTTTTTTATTATACCTCTAAGTACCTCAATCTTTGGGGAACTATCCAGTACTTAATCGCTGAATCGCAAGCCAAATAAGCTTATCCGCCAAAACGTAGACTTCGCCTCCAAACCAGCTAAAATGCCCCATAAACTGTCTTCGTTTGCCTGAAATTCCCCCACTTTTTTCAACGTTTGCCTGTATTCCTCCATTCTGTAGCTCCCTGTTGCATTATTGCCCGCATAGTTGCCTGAAACCCGCCCAAAAATGGCACTTTTCCGGGCACAAAAACTCACGCTAAAAATCGCTTTTGCCAGATAGTATTACATCATAATTACCTCGCCCACAGTGGGTTGGCAAGGGGGTAAGATTAGTCGTACTTCGTGCTGTAATTATTTATTAATCAACCCATTAAGCCAAACAGAAACAACCTATGGGAGCAACAAATTTTGAACGCTACGCCTTCGGGAAAACACTGGAAGAAGCTTACCGCAGGGCTTACGAAGAGGCCGAAGATTTTACCGGGATCATCGATGGGGAGAGCGGAGACCTCAACTCCAAACCAGGCTGCATAGAAGTAGCCGTACCCGAAGGGGTGACCCCTGCCAGGTACCTGCGCTGGATTGAAAAAGCAGATCAGGCTTTTACGGGCTATGGCATTAGCCAAAAGCAAAAAGACAAGCTGCTGGGCTCCATTCCTGACAGGCATCAGGCAAGGGTGTTTACCTACGCTAATTACTACGCTGACACCAGTGCCAAAGCACTGGCCATCAAAATGACCGGAAGAAAGGCACAGGAGTTTCGCCGGGGGACAGTGTATGCAGGCAAACCAGGCAATGTGTATGTGTTTATTGGCTGCGCCAGATGTTAAGGAAAGACCAGCAAAGGCTGGTTTCCTTATTTATACCACAGATTTAAACCATCAATGAATCAATGAAAATGACTTATTTTGAAAGACAAAGCTTTGGGGCAAGCGCAGGTGAGGCTTTTTGGGCTGCCTATAAAGAAGCCTACGAACAAGCCGGGGCAAACAGCGACTTGCACATCAGAACAAACTTTGAGGTCGTCCAAGCTCCTGCCGGAGTAACCCCGCTCAAATACGCAGATTGGATCAGGCAAGCCTGCTGTTCGCTGAAAGCAGATGCCAGCGAGTGGGACAAAAAACGTTACCTGCTCTTTGTACCCAAGGCACGGCAGGCAGAAGTACTCACCCTGGCCAAAACCCTGGTGTACGAGAACAAAACCCTGGGACTAAGGCTCAAGGGACCAGCGGCCAGTGCCTACCGGATCAAACACGGAATCAAAGGCAAACACGGGAAAGTGTTTTTGTTTATAGGGGTTGGCTAAGCCCTCTCTTGTACGCTTCTATTTCTCCAAAGGTGAACCTATCTTAGCTGGTTTGCCTTTGGGGGGTTGGGGCAAATAAGAAAAACGGCCTAAGTGCATATAATGCCCCCAAACCACCCTATTTGCCCTCAATATGTCTCAGTTGCCCGAAATTTCCCCTTGATTGTATCATTTTTTGCCTCCTTGGGTTTAAGGAATGTTTCACCATTGCATTATTACTGGAATAAATGCCCACTATCCGCCCAAAAACCTGCACTATTCTGAGTGCTCTAAGCTGCGTCAAAATATCGCTTTTGGCAAGCTTTATTACCTCATAATTCACTGCTCAACAGTGAGTTGATAGTCGGACTGAATTAGTCGTCCTTAGCAATATAATAATTCAAACAAGGACTTACTAAATCACTTAAAACAATGACTACAACAGACACAAAAACTACTTGGACAGCCCGCAATATCTGGATCAAAAAATGGAACAAAGAAGCCGTTTTTATTGAAGACAGGCTCGATAAATACCGCTCGGTGTGGGTACCCCGCACTGCCATCCGAAACCCTCAATTTAAGAGCAAGCGTGACTTTGGCAAAGACAGCATCCACTATATATATGATGTTGAAATAAACAATGAATGGTGGAATGCCAACGTACGCTACCGGGGCTTTGAGTTTGAAACCAACAATGGGCACAGAAAAAGCTGGTGGAGTTAATCACTCTGCCAGCTTCAACAAAACACATGCTCCCCCTCCAGCAAAGATAGCTTTGCCTCCCCTAAAGGTTGCTCACGTAAATGGGGGCTTGTCGTGCCTGGCAACAAAAAACACAGCTTTAAGCCACTGCCCACTTTGTCGACGGGGCACACCTTGCCCCCTACCGAAGTTGCCCACTGCTGGATGGCAGCGAGCCCTACTCCCGAAATAGCCCCGGTAATCCGTCGCTTGAACGAATGGTCGAAAATATCGGTATTGCTGGTCGGATACAGGCCATTGTCTTCTATATACATCGCAACGGTTTGGGCATTGTAGGCAGCCGCTTCAATGCTGATAAAACGCTCTTCATCGGGGTGGGCGTGCTTGCCCATATAGTGTACCAGGCTAAAGAACATTCTAAAAAAACTCATCTTGTCTACCTTCACGTGCAGGTTTGCCACATAGCTCGAAAAACGAATGTCTTTACGGGTAAAGTAGAGATGGTACATTTGGTAAGCCATGTCAATGAGCGCCTTCAGGCTGCACTTCTCTATGTGAACAGCTTCGGTGGAGATATTATTGACATCGTCAATGCTGCGAAGGGTGTCTTCGAGTTCGCTGATTCTTTTGAGCAAATCGGTATTTGCCAATTTGTAAGCTTTTTGCCTCATTGTCTGCACCAGTTGCCTGGCTTCCTGCAAGCCTTCTGATATTAATGATTGTTGGATTGTATCGATCATTTGAATATTTGCGAATTAAGAATTATCTAAAATTAATCTGTCAGTATTTGAAAACTTGTGGCTTGTTGCTTGAATCTTGTCACTTTTTAAAAAAAAGAAGGACAGGCTCAGTAAACCTGCCTTCTTGGTTTATCCCTGTTATCCATCCATCACTAACCAACATAAGTTCTATGAGGGTAAAAACAGGACACATTAACTACATTACACTGCTATTACTTTACTTTCTCAACCCTACACTCAAAACTGCTTCGCCCAGGGTTTGTGGCATCATATACTTTGATTACATACACCCCCGCCGGGAGTTCGTGCAGGTAGATTTGGTGCTTATGGGTTCGACTTGCCCAATGCCCCCTGATTACTACCTGCCCTTGCAGGCTGATGACCTGCCAACGGATGTCGGGCGAAGGCGTTAGGCTTTTGGGCAATGTCAGGGTCACTGCTTCCCTCACCGGATTGGGGTAGGCAAGCAGTTTAGTAGCATTTGGTTTTGACTGTCCATTTAACCCGGTGACCGTATTTTCTTCCTGATCGCGCTTAGCCTGGGCGGGTACGTTTGCTGTAGCTACCTGATAGATGCCCCTACTTTGATAGTCTGCCACAAACACAATGACTTTTAGCCTTGTAACTTGCGCCACATTTGTGGGAGCGTTCCAATTAAAATCGAGCACTTGGGTTTCACCTTTTTGCCAAGCCTTGGCTCTAAAAATCCCTGCCGCATCGGGCAACATTTTGCGTAGTACCTGAAGGTAGTTTTCTCCTGTGTTATTAGCCACCCGACTACTGTCTACAATGGTGGTGTGAAAAATAAGGGGCTGGTTGAAATCAGCCAAGGCGGTGATTTTGGCGCTTATGCTGAGTTGCCCGTTTTGCCAGTGGGCGGGGGTCAGTTCGATGGCAAAAGCTGCTGGCAGCAAGGTTTGCCTGAGCAAGCTATCTTTGAGTCGTGCTGTAGACAAGGAATCTTTTACCCTGCCGTTTACCACCGTAGCGGGCACCTCACGTAATCCGTAATGCAAAGCTCTGCCACTGGGGTCTTTAGAGTTTTCGGTGTTGAACTCATCTACTGTGGGGAAGCTGGTGTGGTAATGAATACTTACAATTTCGCCGCCACTGTTGGTACTCATTGCCTGGGCTAGTGCTGTGCTTTTACCTGCTGCATTTGCTATGCCTTGGTTGGTAAAATATTCCAACAGTGCTGTGCGGTTGCGGTTACGAAGCTCGAAGTTGTCAAAAGCAATGCCTTGGTACTTGCTGCCCGGAGGGTTATCAGCGTTGGAGCCAAAGGCAAACCGGAACCGAATAATCGCGCCATTAGCAGCGGGTAAACCAGCAATGGCTCTATCTAAGGCAATGCGTGCCGTACGCCAACCTTTGAGCTTGCCCGACCAACCTTGAGCGTCACCGTTGTCTGTAGTGTAATCATTGCCAGGTTTGCCCAAAATGGGTGTGGTATTGTACCAGTCAATGCCCTGCCCCAACGCACCGAGGCGTTGCCAAGTTTTGCCATCGTCAAGAGTGTACAACAACACCACGCCATCTGCCCCCGCATCGGTGTCTAATTTGTAATCAAAAGAAAGCACGGGGCGGGCTAGTTCGCCAATTTCAAAAGCAGGGCTTGCCACATACGATTGTTCTTGATTTGCATAACCTTGAGGCATTTGCCAAGTCGCTTCCGCTAATTGCCAACTGCTGCCTTCCTTCTTGTTGATAGTGCCATGACTCAACCAACCACCGTTTACCTCAAAACCAGTATTATAAGGCTTTGCCTCGCTTACCTGAATGAGTGGAAAAATATCAATGCGTCGATGCAGTGTGTACTTGGCAACTGTAGTATGAATGGTAAGGCTGACCTCGTAAGTACCTGGGCTTTGGTACTGGTGCGTAGGGTTTTCGTCAGTAGAAGTCGCTCCATCGCCAAAGTACCAATTATAAGCTACAATAGAGTCACCCACCACCAGTGACAAGTTGGTAAACTGAGTTGGTCGGGGGTTTAAGTCCCCCTTTTCGCCAATGTATTGCCCTACAAAATCAAAATCTACCTTGAAAGCTTGGCTAATTTGCTCGCTGCACCCTGCGGAATTCGTGGCATGTAGGCTATAATTCAGTAATGGAATGCTTCCACGCATGTCGGGGCTGACGGGATAGGCTACTTGGGGCGAGTTCACCAACAAATTACCAAAATTCCACGCCCAACTTGTCACGGGAGTGCCAGCAACCGCGGTAATACGGAGAGTGTCTTCGTTCCAACGCCTTTCGGCAACCACTTTTAGCCCAGTAGGTGGGGCAATTACCTCAAAATACACCGTTGTATCACGGGTAGAACTATTGGCGCAGTCGGTGCCGCTACCCGCGAGCGCCAAAAACAGCTCATATTTACCTGCCTCGAGGTCAGCTGGGTCAAGACGGCTACCTTGTAACGACTTAGCCTCGCCCGTTGCCGTGTTTCGAGCCGTAAAACCAGGTGAAAGGGAAGTGAGTACCCCATTTTTGAAAGCCGAGAGCGTTACAAGGGCGTCATTCTGACAATAAGCCTTGGCAAGCCCTGTAAAACTAAGGGTAGGCAAGGGCTTAATAGTGACTTTATAAGCATCAGAGTAGTTTACGCAACCGTTGGCGTTGGTATAAGTATAACGAATGAGGTACTCACCCGCATTGAGGTTGAGTTTGTTTGTGTTGGCATTCGTTGGAATGGCAGCTTCATTCGCCCCAATAATAGGAAAAGCAGGCAACCAGCGATCAGTAAGCGCTCCACTTTGTGCCACCAAGCGAACAAAGGAAGCTGACGCTGGTCTGGTGCCTGCTATGCGTTTGATTTCAAATTTACCTGCGGTGAGGTAATCGGCAGGAGGCGTAGTACTGCCGCCAAATACGGGGGTGAGCACCACCGGGGTAGCATCGCCTGCGCAATAACTCCGTTTGGCGTTGAATCCTGCAATACTCAGGGTGGGCAACGCCTCAATTTTGGTGACTACCTCAGCACTTTTGGTGCAACCATTTAGGCTTTGGGTCACTTTGAGGTTGCCGCTACCGTTTGAATTACCCCACTTGATGGTTACCTGAGCTTGATTGCTTGCCCCTACAATTTGTCCGTTTTCTACCTGCCAATTGTAAGTGACGCCTGTGCTACCAGTGTTATTTAGGCTATAGGTCACGGTTTCCCCCGTGCAGGGGTTCAAATCCCCCACAATACTGGGTGGGGGCAGGGCAAAAACTTTCACTGCATAGTCAGTAATGGTAGTGCAACCATTGCGGGTTTGGGCGAGGCGGAGGATTTTGTTGGTTCCCGTAGGGGTGCCCCCTGACCAAATTACCGATACCGTCGCCTGGCGATTAATCCCCCCTACAAAAGTAGCTCCTCCTGCGGGTGCCGACCATTCAAATTCGTCAGTGGTAGCGGGTACGCTGGAACTATAATTATAAATGGTACTGCCATCTCCGCATACCTGGGCGCTGCCTCTGGTAATGTTTTGAGCAGGTGGGGTGGTAATTTGAAAGGCTACTTTGATGGGCACGCTTGCCCCGACTTGGGTTGCCTCAAAACGGTATGCCCCGGCGCCATATTTGAGAAATAAATCTTGGCTACTAAAAGTATAGCGATAATCATTACCACTAATCAGTTGGAGATTGAGTGGAATCGCTGCATTTGTAGGACTATAAAGTCTTGCCCCCAACGCCGAGCTCAAATTGGCAATGGTGACGGTTTGAGAAGCCGCTACATTGCTGCAATAGCTTGTGGCAAGCCCCAATACTACGGCATCGGCATCGTACACGCTAAAAGTGGTGCTCACCGTCACCGTGCAATTGTTGATGGCATAATCATAATACACCTTGTAGCCTGTACTTGGAAAGAGTAACCCTGGATACAATTTATTGCCTACTACTCCATCGCCCCGAAGCACACCCACTCCCCCCGCCGGGTTGTTGGTGACGGTAATGTTTACGGGTGAGAAGTTATCATCAGGAAAACTCGTAGCGGGTAAACTTACCTTGGGGTTGGGTGGAACTGCTACCCGAATGGTTTTGCTGCGTGCGGTAGTACTTATTTTGCAATCATTTACGCTTTTGACCTGTAGCAGTTTGTTTCCCACACTTGCCGAAGTTGCCATGTCCAGGGTAATCATATTGTCAGCAGTGTAATACTCGTGTGCCGATACTTGAATTGCCTTGGGATCATTGTTGGCAAGAAAACCCACAGGCAACGCCCATAAATAACCTGTGACATCGGGCACCGGAGCTGCCGTGTAGGTAAAGCCATTGCCCCCCGCACAGACTACCCCAAAGCCACTCACACTGGCAGGGGCATTGAGGGCGTTGCTGCTAGTTGTATTGATGCCTCGCACGGTGGCAAATACCTCATCGGGGTACAATCCCTCGAAATGCTCATAACCACTCAAGGGCTTTAGCTGAGCTACTGTGCCTTTATTTTTACTTTTTGACCTCACCTCCAGCCCGCTCATCACAATACCTGCTACCTTGGTGGCACCCACAAAACGGTAGCTTATATAGAGTTTGCCTGAATTGAGTGACACTGTTGGGGCAAGAAAATCGCCTGGGACACCTGTGATAGTTACCTTGGGCAGCTTGCTTACCACAAAATCGGGATGATCGAAACCCAACACCAACACTCCTTTACCTACCGCAAACGACCCCACGCTTTGCTCGCTGATGATGATGGGCGATAGAGTGACTGCTTTACCACTGTTGCAGGCATCTACCGGGTCTGCAGGGATGATGATCACCGGATCGGGAGTTGGGTGACTATCGTCTACCGCAGAGGCACTTTCTTCTATATAAGCAGTCGCAGCAGTCAGCGTGCTAATGGCAAAGCTGGTACCCTGTCCACGCAGTTGGGTTTGGGCATAGGAAGGCTGGGCAAGGCTCCAGAGGAGCATGCAAAATAGGGTGAATGTTTTCATTTTAGTTTTTTAGTTGGTAGTCGGTAGCTTATGCTGGCTTTTTTAAGCCTTGGTTAGCTTCATGTAGTGGATTTACTTTAGTCCACTGTCTACGGTCGACAGTCCATTGCGACTACACTGGGTTGGGTTTAGAGTTTGATTCTTTTATTGGTCTATTGTTGGTAGCCTATGGTAGCTCCCGACTACCGACTCTCAACTCTTGACTTACTAAAAAACAGCACCTTGCACTATGGGAAACAAATTTAATCGCTGAAACAATTGAAATGCGGCAAGGTGCTGTCAAATCATTCATACACAAAATATTTTATTTTAAATATTTTGTGTATGAAACAAGGCTAAAAAAATCCGATTGTAGGAGATGTATCCTGCAAACGGGCTACGATACCTTCAGATAAAACAGACGACTTAAGTCAAGTGTATCGCTGTTTTATCAAGCACTATTTTGCTACCTGATTTATAAAATAATACAATGTCAGGTAATTGTATCATAAAAGTAGTTTGGACACAAAAAGTATAAAAAGCATCCTTTATTGCCACCAGTTCAAGCCAAATATTCTTCACTTGATAATGTTGTGCTGATGTACTTTTAGGTACAGGAGCTACAATGTCTCCTTGCAAAGACGTACCCAGATGTAATTCTTTAGCACGAATGTTAAGCCTGGTAACCACTGAGTTTTCTTGAATGCGTTTTTTGATTCGGTGCACATTTTGAGGGCGTCGTGGTTTTACATCAACTATAGAAAGTCCATATAAATTTTTATTGTCTTTGGCTTTAGACACTACTGGTATTGCCTTGGCAGCAGGCTTTCTTGTAAGCATTGAAGGCTCATGTTTTACCAATGAATCTATAGAAAAAACAGCCTTTGGTTGCTCTAACACTCTTGCATTTAACAGCTTTGCTACTTCAAATATTTTTTGAATATAAGGGTGTGCTTGCGACAACCCAGTATTTTGAAAACTAAAAGCCCCTTGCTGATTGAGTTGCCAGTCCATTCCTTGAACATCTTGTCGGGAAGCAAAATACACCGCCGCCTTATTCTCTTCTGGCAGGTAACCTGACGATAACCAGTGCAAGGTAGGGTCATTATTTACCAACCGTTGCCATTCGCCAATGTTGATAGGCTCTGGGCGATGATTTTTTGATGAAAGTCGTACAATGTGGAAATACATAGTTGATAAGTATTAAGTAATATTATGTTTATAAATATAGTATAATTTTATAGCACTGATACTCCATTTACTATTCGTGAAACCCGTTGAGTAAGATAATCGCCTATAGGCAAGCTACGCACTTTATAAAGTACCGAGGGAGCATGTTTGGCTCCCGTCATTGTCCAAATAAAACTGTTTTCGCGCAGGTCTTCAGTAGTCAAGTCAAACTTCAAGTATTCTATACCTTCGGGTAGTTCATTATGAGTTTGTGGAGTAAATACTGGATATCGCTGAAAAAAATGAATGACTGCATTAAGGTACTCCCAGGTTCTCAAGTATCCTTCTGGTTGCCGATCTTCTTCTTTTTCATAAGCCGAAAACAGCAACAATAAATTTAAATAGTAAGGCTGAGCAAGGTCACTGGTACGGCTATGCTGTACATCTCGTTCTTGTTGGATATCCAATAGTGTAATTACTAATTGGTTGTTGGTTCCATCTATGGTAGACTTGCCATTTAACAACATTAACTTGTCTACCAATACTTTTAGCTGATCCTGGACAAACTGGCTGTTTAAGAATTCAGCAAGATCATCTCTTATTATTTTTAATACAGATGCAATCATGGCACTCACTGGTTTAATGAAATTTTTTAATAAATAATTGTTGGCAATTGTGTCTGAAGTACCCTCTTTCGTGGCTATACCAGGTCAGGTAGTTGCGCATATCATTCGCCGAAATCTCAGGTGAACCTTTAGCGGTTACTTGCATCAGACAATACTGGTAAAACTTTTCTACCCAGGCTGCGGTCACTTCTGCTCCCTGGGCAAGTTCGCGCCAATTGGCACTATAGACTTCTTCTGCCAATTGTAACTGGGGGCTATCGGCAAAGTAATGAGCCCACAGTTTGCGTCGGGTAAACTCATCTGGTTTTTGAAACTCAATCAATGTGTCGAATCGCCGCTCGAATGCCTGATCAATGGCTCCTTTATGGTTGGTGGCCAGAAAAATCATCCCTTGATGTTCTTCGAGTTTATAAAGCAAATAACCTACCTCCTGGTTGGCATAACGCTCGTTGCTACTGCCTGAGTCATTGCTTCGTTTGCCAAACAAGGCATCACCTTCGTCAAAAAACAAAATCCAATCTTGGGCAGCGGCTTGGTCAAAAACCTTTGCTAAACGTTTACTTGTTTCGCCCACGTACTTGTCTACAATATTAGAAATATCGATGCGGTAAACAGGCTTGCCTGCTTCTTTACCCAACAAGGCAGCGGTCAGTGTTTTGCCCGTACCCGATGGTCCCGACATGAGCAATCGGTAACCTTGCCTGGAAGCACTATTGCTTTGCTGTAATTGATGATAATACTTTACCCACTTACGGGCTTGTTGCATTACCTCCTCTACTATGTCATTTAATATCAGTTCGTCCCACGTTTTATGGGTGGTTAACAAGGTAGCAGGGAAATCGGCTGAGTATTGAGGCGTGTAAGGTTGGTGATTGATTAAACGCTGTATATACTCTATGCTTAGCTCAAGAGATGAGTCTAACTTATTAGCAACCGAAGGTTTAAGTATGCCTTGGCTATACAAAAAATGTTGAGGGCTAAATATACGAGTGATCAATTGACGACGCACAAGTGATTTGCCTGCCAGTAAATAGAGGGCGGTTTGTATTGTGGGTACAAAGCAAGCATTGCTCTGCCAGGCACCACCAAATTCGGCAAAGTAATGCCCTTGGGCATCTTTTACCTTGAATGTATTGAGCACCTCTGGGCGGCTATGAGGCAATAGAGCCAGTAATAACACCACTCTTTCGGCAGTTTTTAATACCTGAAGCAATGCAGCACCTTGGCTTGAGTCAAGCCCAAAAAAAGCAGCAGTATGCTGGTGCATGTTCTCAAGTAATGTTGCATAAGGACTTGAACTTTGGGGTACTAAATCAGGAAGAGTAATCAATGGGTCAGACAGCAGGTCTTCAAAATAATAGGGTACCTGATCGTTGTTAAAAAACCACGCATCACGGGCAACTATTAACGAAGCTATCCACTCAAGGTCTTGCTCTAGTGTTTTAAAGTGATCTTCGTCTGCTAAATGTGCATTAGAATATAACATATTACAATTTATCAGGTATTTTTTTTACAAAAAAGAGACTTTCTATTTATAAAAACAAATTTTTATTTAAAAATAATTATTTTGTGTATAAAAAATCAAGTTAAAACAATGGAATATTTTATTAAGACTATTTTTTTACATAAGTTTGTGCCAGCACAAAACAAACAACCACAACTTAATTTGTGAAATCTTAAAAATGACCTTTCAATGGAACCCATTCACGAAGACAAAAAAACTGAGCCCGTAGTACAAACAGCTACACCTCAGACCAAACAAACTAACCCTGAAATGCTGCAAGCAGAAGGCAAACCTGCTACTTACCAAAGTGTAGGCGTAGGGAGACCCTCGAAGTACCAAAGTATAGGGGTGGGCAGGGCACAGAAATATGAGAGCCTTGCCTACCAACTACAGGAGGCAGTAGGCAAAATACCTCGCCCCGATTTGCAAGCAATGGCAAAACACCATCCCAATAATTCTATAGCTTTTGTAAATGCAGTAGTAGACTATTACCGCAAGGGGATTGTGACTTATAAGGCAAACCCTTCAAAATTACTTACTGATGAACGCATTATTCAAGTGTATTTTAAAATACACTTTGGCTTATATGTAAAGGTCACTCGTATAGGAGTAGAGTTTACCCATGATCCTGGCAGTAGGGTGCGCCCCGGTGTGCAAGTATTGGTAGATGCTATTCGTCAAGCTAAACGCCAAGCCAACAATATAGTGGCAAAAGCCAGGGCAGGCAATCAATATACAGGTAAAAAATCGGTGAACTATCGGGCTGCTGCCAAAGATTTGGTAACAGGAACCTATCAGAAACCTAAACGGAAGCTTCGCCCATCGACCCCCAACCTGGTAAAAAGCAAAACTTACGACCGCCACGACAAGCACTATAAAGAACCTTTTGAATCGTATGGGATGAGTTTTTCGGGCAATGGAGACTGGCCAGTGATACACGGCATGGATGGGGAAGTAGATTTGATGATTGACCTCAAAGAAATTATGCCTGCAATGGGGGCGGTATTTTCAGACCGAAAGTTTTTTTACAAAACTGGCATTAAGTTTATCCATCATCTGGATGAGCTTGCCAAGGTATACAAAAACCTGCGGTCGGTACATAGCAAACTTAAACAAATAGGCGATAATAGCCCCAATCATGCCCAGGTTGCCGCAGCATTGGCAGGGGTTACCCAAAGTATTTCTGAATCGGTGATTCAGCTTGGCAAGCGGATTAGAGAAGTAGAAACCCCTGCTCAAAAGCAAGAATTGATAAAATCTTGTAGTAGTACATTGCAAAAACATGGGTTTCCAGGGATAAGTCATGAGTTGTATACTTTAATTATGGTGCAAAACGACGAAACAAAAAAGAAAAAAACAAATCCAATGTATAGAACATCTAAAAAACACCCAGGGTACTTTCTTAGGGTTAACTATAACGGCAAAACTAATGATGAAAATGATATAAATACCGCTTTTTATAAAGTTAAAAAAGCAGGTATGAAACCACACTACTTAAATGATGAGAATGATGATTAAATTAACCAGAACTCTAAGCCTGTTGTTCAGTATATCTGTGATTATGATAGGATGTAAATTAACAAACACTAACTACAATAATCACAAATCTAAACAAACAAATGAAATAATTAATTCATCACTTTGGCTTTATAGAAAAAGCATTGATGATAACTTTAAGCATTTTAAAAAAAATGTAAAAACAAGAAAAAAGCTTTGGAAAATTCAGAGCACGGAAGAACTTATTAGAAGAACAATGTTAATAGACAATAAGATTCGGAATATTAAAGCAAATTGGGATAAAAAACTAACTGACACATTATGTCTTAACTTAGAACAATATAATAACTTCTTGCAAATAAACCACGCTTCCTACCTGCGAGACACCACCTCTTGGAGCAAACGCTACTTGAGGGTATTGCCCCAAGTCCAACAAGCCAATCCGCCGAGTTTTGCCGAGTTTTATTTTAAAGGCACTAGCCAAGAGGAGGCAATTGCCATACTCAGCACCTTGCAATTGGGCATTTTACAAGAGGCGCTGGCAATACAACGCCGTATTTTTAAGGAGGCAAACGATTAAAAAACTATGAACCAAGAAACCATACTGAAATACAACATTTGGAAACAAGTCGTCAGTATATTACTTGCCTCTATAGTTGTACCTGGGTTATTCTGGGTATTCAGTATTTATATCGATATAGGCGATTGGCAAGGCTATTTTTGGCTAATTTTCGCCTTAGGTGTGGTAGCTGCTATTGGAGCGGTGTGGCATTCAGAGCGTACAAGTCATCGGTTTGGGCTGCGCCCTGAGGGTATCAGCATCAACTTTGAGTTTTTTTCCTGGCAAGCCATTCAAGAAACAAGACTTACTCAGCGAGGACACGAGCTACCTATTATTACTTTATACCTGGACAATGAAAAACGGGCTTATTTGGTACAGTTGAGTAAGGCACAATATGCTACCTTGCTAGAGGCGCTGAAGGTGGGACTGGGCGATAGGCTCAAGGTAAGCCCAAGGGCACACAAGGCAAACTACCCTCATATAAATACCAATATTTACCACAACCCTAACCAATAAACAAACTTTCATTCAAAAACTACCATACCCATGAGAAAATACTACAGCACTATACTTTGCATGGTTTACCTGATTTCTGTTACCCAAGCTCAAACCCTCAAAGAATGGAAACGCACAGTGGTGCCCGAATTTAAAAAACTGGCTAAAGAACATAGCTGGGTAGGCGCGTCTTTGTGTTTAACCCAAAATGGTCAGGTGGTAGACTTTAGAACCGCTGGGTATATGGACAGAGAAAATAAGAGGCTCAATACAAAACGTACCATTTTTAACTGGGGAAGCATTACCAAAACAATCACTGCGGTGTGTATTATGCGCCTGAGAGATGAGAACAAACTAAAACTTGAGGACCCAGTAACAAAACATATTCCCGAATTTAGATGGCTCAGGAGCGACAGCATAGGAGTAGATATTGAAACTGTTACAATAAAACACCTGTTGACTCATACATCAGGCATTGATTTAAGGAAAAACTGGGTCTTTTACAATGATTTCGCCGACAAACATCACCGCCCACTTCGTTGGAAACAAATAGCTGCCATATTGCCTTATTGCAAATTAAAACGTATACCAGGCAGTAAGTTTGAGTATTCAAACTTTGGCTTTATTTTGCTTGGCAGGGTAGTAGAAAACGTAATGAGAGAGCCTTATACTTCTTATGTATATAAAAATATATTCATGCCCTTGGGAATGAATACAGCCCATTTTGGCATCAGTCCTCCACATATCAAAGCTCTTAGGAGTATTTCTTATTATCAATCTGGCAAAGACGCTACAATCAAAAGGGCTGAAAGAATCAAACACCACAATTATGGAATTGGAAACCCAGTGGGAGGATTATATGCGTCTATAGATGATATGACAAAGTATATTATGTTTCTTGCTGGAACAAGTGATGCTAAATTACAGCAAAAGTATAATTTAGTATTAAAGAATGAAACCATTGGTGAAATGATAAAAGGCGAGGTTTACCTCAGAAAGCCCAGAGACTTTCATTCCAAGATAGGGCTAGGTATATATAGCACAGAGTACAAAGGACAGAAGGTTAATTACCATGATGGAGTTCAGTTTGGGTTTTTATCCTTCATGTTTTTAGATAGAAAAGATAATGTAGGCGTTTTAATGGTTACAAATACTCAGACGAGAAAAATACTAAGACAATTTTACCGAACCGCACAGTCGCCCATTAACGGACAGTTTTTCCTTAGGTGGACTCCTTCAGCTAAGAAAAAAAAGTAGGTATATATTACTACATAGCTTTTCAATAAAGAAACAGTTTTGTATCAAACTTTCAAATACAATAAAACTTTATGGCTATAGGGTTTTAAGTTACTTCTTAAAGTGAGTACCACTCAATTGATTTACAAGCTTCTTGATTACCAATTCAACTATTAAAGATGACAAAAAAAAATAGCGCTATCATAGACAGTTTTGGTTGGTATATAATTAGATCGCCGTTATTTCCAATCTCAAATACGGATTTAGCATATCAGGCGCACACCTCTGATGATTATAAAAAACTATTTGACAATGACTTTTTTAAGGAGGCTATTTACTTGGCTTCACACCATTTATATTACCAATTTGATAAATGGTTAAATAACTCCAGAGAATGGCAAAATAAATCAGAGAAAGAAGAAAGTAAACTTATAAAAACTTTACTAAAATACTGGTTAAGGTCAAGTTATCGTTGTACCCCCTTTGGGACCATGGCAGGAATATCTAAACCAGCTATATTTAGCCATAAGACGGAAATAATATTGAGTGACTTTACGAAATATAGTAGAATAGATGCTGAATATTTATTTTTAAGTACCAATGAGTTAACAGAAGACAAAAGTGCTATAAAGTTTCACCCTAATACACACATTTATAACTTCACTCAAGAGCGACTACGCTACTTTGAACGTATAGTAAAAGCAACACCACAGGGTAAGTTTAAATACCAATATCATCTTGCGGAAATTGATGATCAATTCTACATAAAATATGTTTTTTCTAAGTTTCCTGCTGGTGCAACTAAAGATGAGTTAACTAATGCCTTGCTGGAGGAAGGGTTAAATAAGTCCGATGTTATAGATTTTATTCACCAGTTGATTGATAACCAAGTATTAAACGGAACCTCTTTTTTCTCGACTGTTGGACAAGAGTATCAAGAAAAGATACTTCCTCGTTTCAAACAAGGTAATTATATCCTACAAAAAACTAAGCAAGCTCATAAACTATCTAATTTTCTCCAGTTAGAGAAAACACTCGTAAAACTTATCCAAAAGAAGTTGCCTAAGGCAAGGCAAGTATTTGATAACTTCTTCCATGTAGACACTATTAACAATTACAGCAGTAATACCATCCACCATGATATAGAACACAAGGTAAATAAAGTGATTAAAGCTTTAACACTATTCCCTGAAAGAAAAAACCCATACTTAAGTGAGTTCAAGAAGAAATTTCAGGAAAGATACCAGTCTGAATTTATTCCCATAAATGATGCTTTAGACCCTGAGAATGGAATTTTATATGCGAACTATGCCTTAAGAGAGCCTTTTATATTAAGAAGATTGCCCAATGATGAAAAAAAACATATTCAAACAATTGAGTTGAATAACGACTGGAATCAGTTTTTGATGGAGATTTATTCAAGGAACTTGTTAAATAATAAAAGGGTAGTTAATCTTTCAAGCAAACAACTTAAGACACGATTCAGGGAAACACCCTATTCTCATATTGCAGATACTATAAGCGCCAATGTATCAATCATATCTGAAAATCAAATATACCTAAAAAGCCTAACACAAGGAGCGGCTAATTTAATAGGTAGATTTAGCCATGTCAATAAGCAAATACTAAAGGGTATACAAGAGATCACCACATTTGAGCAAGAGTCAAACCCAAACAGCATCTGTGCAGAAATTGTACATAACCCTGCAAATCCAAAATCTTACAATATTCTTAACCGTTCTGGTCAAATACGAAAATATAAAATACTTTTATCAGCAAACTTGTCTTACTTCACTCCTGATGAAGCAATTTCCTTAGATGATTTGTTAGTAGGCATCATTGATAACCAAATAACACTTTATTCTAAAACACATCAAAAACAAATTATTCCTAAACTAACAAGTGCTCACAATTATTTAGGCAGTAATTATCCTATATATCAATTTTTATGTGACCTATCCCAAGGAGAGTATCTGGCACCTAATTGGGTGTGGGGAACTTTGGAAAAAGTAGACTACCTACCTAGAGTAGCAATAGATGGTGTTATTGTATCACCAGAAAAATGGAAGCTCAAAAATATTGAAGATTTAGAACTATTGAATGTACCTAAAAAAGTACTCTTGGTTAATGGTGATAACAAACTCTTAATTAATCGAGAGCATAAGTTATCAAATGAAATACTAATAGATAGCATAAGTAAACTATCGAGCTTTGATAAGGTTAAAGCTCATAGAGTACTGTTAGAAGAATATATAGAAAGTAAACCTATAGTAAGGGATGGCTTAAACAGACATTACTCTAATGAAATTATAATACCTTATAAAGTACACAAGTCTCGTGTTTTAACTACTCCAAGTATTAATAGCCCTCAAAAACACCATCTAGGCAGCAAGTGGACTTATTTCAAAATATACTGTGGAGTATTAACTGCTAACCATTTAATAAAGTATGAGTTATCTGATTTAATTAGCAAACTTGAGAAAAGTGGAATCATAAGCAAATGGTTCTTTATAAGATACCATGATGAAAATGGGCATCATATAAGGATCAGGTTTCAAACTATCAAAGGGGTTCAAGAAATCTTCGATCTTATACAGAAGATACTAGGAGAATACCTTAACTCAAGCAAAATTAAAGTAGTTCTAGACACCTATTATACAGAAACAAAACGATATGGAGGAGTAAAAACATTAAGTCTATGTGAAGATATTTTTTGGCTAGATAGCCAGACTATTCTCAAAGCTTTACATTTACTAGAAAAAGATGACGAAAGACTCTCAATAAGAATTGCAATGAAAAACATAGAGTGCCTAGCAGATGCATTTTTTCAAAAAACTGAGAAAAAACAGGTGTTAATCAGTAGGCTGGCCAGTAACATGAAAAATGAGTTTAATATACCTCAAAAACAATTATCCAAAAGGTACAAAGAATACCTTGAATTAGATTTCAAGTCAGACTTGTATGATCACATTTTTCAAGAAAGGACTTACAAATTATTGCCAATACTATACAAAATAAACGAATATATTAATGCAGGGATTTGCAATCAAACAATGGAATCTTTATTTGCAAGCATTAGTCACATGACCCTAAATCGTTTTTTTATTGAAAAAGCAAGAATTCAAGAATATATCACATACGATTTCTTAAATTTACATTATAAATCTAAAAATAAATACTAAGAATAATACCTATATGCAAAAGCGATTCATCATTATCACAACTATCTTACTATCCATTATTTGCATAAATAACCTAAAAAGTCAAACCCTAAATGAGTGGAAAAAGAAGGTTGTTCCTGAGTTTGAAAAAAGAGTAAAAAAGATACCCGTAGTTGGAGCATCCTTATGCCTGGTTCAAAATGGGAAAATAACCGACTTTAAAACGTATGGGTACATAAATAAAAAGGAACAAATTGTTAATACGAAAGAAACAATATTTAACTGGGCTTCAATAACTAAAACTTTAACGTCTGTAGCTGTAATGCAACTAAGGGATCAAGGAAAGTTAAAATTAGATGATCCTGTGATTAAACATTTACCAGAGTTCCGTTGGGTAAGCACAGATAGTATAGGAATCCCAATTGAACAAGTAAAAATAAGGCACCTTATTACTCATACGTCAGGTATCTCAAGGGGTAAACTTTGGCAATATGATAATTATTATGATGCTCAAGACTACAAGCCTACGGGTTGGAGCCAAGTAGCCGCTATCTTGCCTTACTGTAAAATAGTACGAAAACCAGGAGCCAAGTTGGTTTACTCTAACTTTGCTTATGTTTTATTAGGTAGAATTGTTGAAAATGTCTCAGGAGATGTATATGTAAATTATATCAACAAAAATATATTTCTTCCGCTTAAAATGTATTCAGCCCATTTTGGGAAAAGCCCAGCACATTTAGCAAATTATAAAAGTTGGTCTTATACCAAATATGGTAAAGACTCAACGTTTAAAGTAATTCAACCTGAACACAATAGAGGTGCTTACAACCCTGCTGGTGGTTTTTACTCAAACATTCTTGATCTTGTAAAATACGCTAACTTTTTGTGTGGAGTAGGTAATGCTCAGGATAGACAAAACTTTAATCTTGTATTAAAGTCTAAATCCTTAAAGGAGATGTTTTCTCCTCAAATAAAAATTATCGATTCACAAGGACAAAGGTTAGATATGACGCTTAGCTTTTACTCATTTAAGTATAACAACAAAGATATACTCTACAAGGATGGTAATCAGTTTGGTTTTAGGTCTTATCTTTATTTTGATACTTCAACCAATACATCTGCTATCATAGTGTTTAACACAAAAAGTAAAAAAATAGATCAACACTTTATGCGCCTATCTCAATATGATATCAATGCGCGTTTTTTTCATTTTTATAAAGCAAAAAAAGGCAAGAAATAAATGTTACTTGCCTTCTTTAACTAAAATTTATTAAACAGGTGGTGGTCCACACTTATCAATTGGAATGCTCGCCCCAGGGCTATCACTTGTTGCTGCTGCATTGCCTGGACAAGAACAAGTATTATTACCAGCTTTTGCATTTATCATTTGATCATCGGACAAAATGCCTAGCACTTGCTTATTCAACTTCTTTAATTCCCGCTTTTTCATGATATTCTTTAAAAAATTATGTTCGGGCAAAAATAATAATTTCAGAGTTCTAATTGCACTATTTACAGTTTTTATTAACCCTCTCATTGCACAAAACAGCCCTTATTTAATAGCATCCTTTTCAGAAAAAGAAACGAATGCCTCCAAAGACAACTATCTTGTCGACCAAACGATAGGTGGAGAAATGGTTTTTGCAAATGTGTATGGCTTGTTGGAGTTTAATGGTAGTAAGTGGAATAGTTATTATTTTAGGGATAGCTTGGGGAGGCATATAACCTTTACTCAGGTTCTCGCTCACAGGGATATTATATATGTGGGAGGGAATAATAATTTTGGCTACTTGACAAAAAGTAACAATAAATACCATTTTACTTCTTTAAAAATGGGTAAGTATAAAAATGAAGTATTTCATAATGTCACCCAAATAGTTCAATATCAAGAACGAATATTTTTTGCATCACGCACCAAAATATTTGTAACAGACGGAAAAAAAATATTAAATATCATAACTACCAAAGGTAATCAGCTATTTGCATACCTGTTTAATCTAAACAATAAAAAGCTAATTCTTAACCAATCACACACAGGTCTTTTAGAATGGAGTGGCGACAAATTTATTAAAAATGATGATAGGGATATATTTAAAAAAGATCATGTAAACTTAATTCATTCAGGTTCAGACGGCCAATTAATTGTGTTTCACAGCCAAGGCATTTGGCTGAAAAGTTTGGATGGACACTTACAGAAAATGTCTTTTGGCAAAAAGATAGATTCGCTAATCAAAACGCAGAGGATTTATTGCTCATCAATATATGGAACTGACTCTGTAATTTTAGGCACAGCTAATGGTAGTGTATACAAACTACATATCAAAAATAACAGCATCGAAAGAGTTTACTTTGGTAATAGCTATATAAGAGATGTTTTCGTTGATAAGGCTCATAATTTATGGGTTATAAATAATGAGAAAGTATCACACATTGAAATAAGCTCTCAATTTAATATTAGTTTACCTAAGTTAGATGTACGCGATATTATTGCCACAAACGCAGGTGTGTTTGCAGCCACTTTATCAAAAAACAAATCATTATTTCAAGTTAAAGGGCAAATAATTGAGGTAGACACCCTTTCGCAACAAGGAGAGAGCTGGGCTCTGTGTAATATAGGGCAAGGAAACTTATTAATTGGAACTATTAAAGGAGTTTTTTTGGTAAACTATTTAAATCGAAGCAGCAAGAAATTATTAAACCTTGGTGGTGTATACAGCATTAATACTGATAGGTTTAAAAAGAACATAATTTATATATCTACGATAAACTCATTGTATACTTTTGAATATAAAGATAAAAAATTAATAAAACACAACAAGATAAAAGACTCTTCTGGTGGTGTAATCAGTTTACTAAGGACAAAAAAACACTTGTGGCAAGGATCAATTCGAGCTGGCATCATAAAATATACATTTGCTAAAAATAACTTCCCTCAAGTTATAAAGAAAACGTACTATGGTACCTCAAATGGACATTTCTCTGGGGATGATAACGCTTGTAAAATAAGAGAAGTTAATGGAGAGGTTTGGATTAATAACTCATCAGGTATTTATAGATATAATGAAAAGGTCGATTCCTTTAGTAAAATTAATTTAGGTGTTTTAAACACACCCAACAAAGCACTTTATACTTCTCGTCTTGCTACAAATGGAGATACACTATTCATTTGTGGACAAAACAACAAATTTTCACATTTTGGAATGATTCACCAAAAAAATGAAGAGTTGTACAGCTGGTATGATACCCCATTTAGGCGTTTGCCTAGCTATGAAATAAGAAAACTACTTGTACATAACAATAAATTATATATAGCCACTTCAAAAGGTCTACTCAGGTATGACCCCAACAAAAAGAAAAACTATCACATCCAGTACCCTACTTTAATAAAAGTAAGTAACATGAATACCACCTATCTTCCCCCTCGTGTTAGATTACCCTATCAACAAAACCAAGTCACCTTCGAATACTCTGCTCCTTTCTATGAAGCCCCTGACAAAACCTTGTTTTCTTATCGGTTGATGGGTTTTGACAAAGAATGGTCTGATTGGGGCAAAGACACTAAGAAAGAATATACGAACCTACCAGAAGGTAATTACACATTTCAGGTAAAAGCAAAGAATGTATATGGTACAGAGAGTACAGTAGCCTCCTACACCTTTACTATACTCCCCCCTTGGTACCGCACTTGGTGGGCATATATCTTGTATGGGCTGGCTGGGTTTGCTTTGTTTATTGGGGGTAGCTATACCTACAACCATTATCGGAGCAAACAGCTCTATAGACGTAACCAGTTGCTGGAACAAGAGGTGACAGAACGCACCGAAGAGATACTTGCCCAAAAAGAAGAAATTACTCAGCAAGCCGATATGTTGAAAACAGCCAACGAAGGGTTGAAACAAGCCAACGAAAAACTACATCAGGTAAACCAGATCATAAAAAAAGAAAGTGATGATAAGGTAGGAATTTATGCCCAGGAGGTAACTGATGCTATGATAAGGCTGGAACAAGTGCGCGAGGTGTTCGAGAGTAGTGGTGCTGAAACTGCCAAACGAATGCTCAATGTAGAGCTCAATACTACGGGCAAACTCACTGTGATTCGCCAGAAGGTGAGCGATGCTTTTCCTGAGTTTGTGGTAAAACTGGACAAAGCGTTGGCCAATAAGCAAATCAATAAAACGATTTGGCAGGTAGCTCATTGTCTAAAGCTAGGCATGAAGCCCAAAGAAATAGCAGAGATTTTACCAGTACAAGCTCGGTCGGTGTCTACCTTTGGCTCTAAGTTACGCAAGTTGGGGCTCTTGACAAAAGAGGGGTGATTTAGTCGATAGTTTAGTGCTGTTTACTTAAGTCTTGATTGGCTGAAAGTAGTTGGTGTGTTTTAGTCTATAGTCAATGGTTGATTGTGCAACGCTGTTTACTTAAAAAGCAGTTGGTGTGCTGCCACAGCCAACAGTGCTGACGCATACCATAAAACCTCCCATAAGGAATAGAATTTATAAACTCAACAAAGTAAAACAAAGCGGAAATATTTCTACTTTTTCTTATCCCTATTGCTTACCTCTGCCAAAATATAAATATCGATCGATTCCAAAATACCTGCATTAAAATATAATTATAAAAACATAATGTATAACTAAAACAGTTTTTATTAACGTTATTGACATTTCATTGATATGCCACCTTTGCTTTTGAGGCTACATGTGTCGTAAAATTGCCTCATCAACATACTTTATTAATCCCTGAGAAATACAATGAAAGATCAACGTTTACAACTAGGAAAGTTACTACAGTCTTTGCGTCAAAAGTTTCCTTATACATTAGAAGAATGGGCATTATTGTTCGAAGTGAGCCCCACTACTATACAACAACTAGAACAGGGTATTGAGGTAGCAGTGCCCTGGAAGTTTTGGGGAGCATTGGTAAAATGGACATTGAATATATTAGATAATGATGCTCCTACTAGCGACTTGCCCAGACACTTGCTGGAACTACTACGTGATGTACAACAACAGCAACAAACTGTAGATATACAAAGCCAACATATAGCATTTGATAACCAAACCCGTGAGTGGCATCAACAACATCTTGAGTTTTATAAGAAAGTAATAGAGAAGCAAAAACAACAGATAGAAAAGCTTACCCAACAACAGGCAGCTAACCACCGCATTAATACTGGTAAAGTAAAGGGTAAAGGAGCAAAATTGGGTAGTATTGCATTATAGTATAAGTCCGTCCATAGTTCCGAGAGGGGGCAAGTCCTTAGATGCCAATGCATATCGATGCTACTCCCTGTTTAACTCGTATATTTGAAAAAAAAGATAGGGTTTCCATTGAGCTCATCACAGCAAGCTACCCCGATAAAATGAATCGGGGTTTAGAAACAGAGTCGGATCGCAGGTAACTAGCAAATTTATAGTATATTCATTTTCAATAGATTACGAGTTAGGAGGTAGGGATAAGGCTACGTAAGTACTCCACTTCCTTTCTGAGAAACGCAACCTCAGCTTGCAACGATTCATTGTATTTTTCCATCACCTTTAAGGTTTTTTGTTCTTGTTTGGTGGGGCGAAGTAAGGTTCCATTGCCGTTGAGCACATAATCAGGGTCTATTTCGCGGTATTTTTTTACCAGCGAAGCAATCATCCACGCATTTACATTTGACCTGCCCGATTTAATATTAGATACATGCTGATTTGACACCCCAATGGTATCGGCAAAGGCGCTTTGTCTTTTAAGTTGTAATTATTTCATTGTTTATAACTATTTGATTTACAAATGTTTGCTATTAATTTTTCTTGCAAAAGGTCTAAAATATCCGGGTCTGAATTAAGGGTTCGCTGTATGGTAATGAACCCTTTTTTGTTAAAACCCTTCATTTGTTTTCTGATCCATTTCACCAGTTTTTGTGCGTGCAAGGCTACATAAGAAAATCGGTATAACTTGAATTCAAAACCTTTTTTGTCTTTTGTTCTGGCTTCCCCAATTTGGAGCACATGTTTGAGTAATTTGAAAAACTGTTCAATATAAGTTCTCTGAAACCAGTGTCTTCGCAAGGTTTTGGCGAAAATATGTTTACTTGTGCTATAAATAACACTTACTTTCTTTGATCCATTGAGCCGAAAAAACAGCAAAGTTACAGCTTGTTTCTTGCTACAATAATAGGCACTTATTCTCCTTTTAAAAGTGGTTTTATCTTCCTCAGGAAGCATTTTTTGACTCGCTTGATGAGCTTGCTCTGCTGGGATAAATTCTTTCTCAATCCAATCAGAGAGCTTTACCTTTTGACCCTCTATTACCACATAATGAGATTTTTTGGTTACACTGATGTAACAAAGTCCATTTTGGGCACAACTTTCTGCCAAAGCCTCATTACTATATCCATTGTCACAACTCAGGTGAAGTGTAGGAAAATCATACCCAGTTCTAGTCAGCTTTTTGCGATATTCTCCCCAGCGCCTCACAAGCTTTTGAGCTACTTTTGCTGGTTTCTGATAAGCGTTGGAGGTTTTCTTCTTGATAAATCAAAGAAAAGTGGGTAAATACCCCATCAATGCTCACCCCAAGGGTCAACACCCGAAACCATACACACTTGTACCAAACTGACCACTAAAAATTTCCCGTAGCACTCCTCAAAATCTTTCAAATGATTCTGAGAAGATAGCCAACACCGAAACACGCTATCATCCAACACAACAGTGACCGTTGTTTTTGACCAACAACTTGAATCTTTTTCACTCATTTCTTGGAGTACCTGACCCAACTGAGCCGAAAAAACCTCTTCAAATAGCTTCCGAATGGTGCTAATAGATAAATTAGAAGCCAACTTTTGATAGCTGATTTGAGCAGAATTGCTCACAACCCCATGCTTCACTAAGATACTGTTCAAAGTAGGTAAACCTACCAATTGACCCAAATAAAAAACCTGCAGAAGCTTTTCTAGTTTAGTGCATTCCTCTAAACTCAAACACGATTTATCAAATGTTTCCGAAATGGTAGTAAATATGTTGACCTCCTCACAAAAATGACCACGAAAATATTTTTTTACTAAAGAGGATAGTTCTTTACGAAAGTTTTTTTAAAATGTATATTCATTGTAAAAGCTATTATGATGTTTTAGGAGATATAATAATAACCTTTTGCAATGAATTATGGGTATAATTAATTGGAATTCAATTTTTTATACCCTTTTTAATTTCTACAATTTAAGTTGGTACTTCTCAGTAACATAGCTCTCAGCCTCAAGAAAACGTTTCGTGATTTCCTCTTTATTCTCAACAATCATACACAGTTTATTTGAAAATTAATTACCTCTATATTTTTACAGCACAAAAATACACAAATTTATGTTTTTTGTGTATTAAAAATGTTTTTTATCATCATTTATTCATACCTACTTTTACAACTTGACTTAAGTTTGGGCAGAGCCAAGGGCAGTTTTAAGGCCAACCAGGTTTGGGTATAGTATAGAGAGAACCATTGGTTCGCCAACAAATGCGAAAACCTCTTATGTAGATTTCTTCTAAAATGATGGGGTAACGAGAGATAATTGTTTGCGTAACCAATTCCAGTTTTTGTGTTACTTTAGCTTTGTCCTGGTCGGGAGTTTGTGCCAATATGTTGCTGTGGTGTTTGCCCTTTACGGCATTATTGAATGCGTTCACCAACTCACGGGTAGTACACTGTGTAATGGGACGAAAAGCCAAAGGATAATGGCAAAACTCGTAGGGAAGAAAGTAAAGCCAGTGGTAGGGTAACATTAAATCGCATACTTGTTGGTCGAGGGGTGGCTCAAGACAAAGCAATAATAAAGGTTTGTGATTGACTACTTTGATGATACTGTTTAGCATCACAATGGTTTCATCCTCATTTGGTTTTTCTTGATAAATACTGTCAACAATTGCCTTGATCTTGTTGGTGCGTTGGTTACTTAGATATTTGTTTTTTTGAGACAAAAGATGCTTGTTTTTGTGAAGAAACAACCTCAGTTTTTAGTAAAAGCTGAGATGATTGCAAGTTACAAAATCAATCTGTTAAATGTGTCATAATATTGGGCGATGTAGTGGTTGTACCTACTGAACAGGTCTGTGCTTTTCTTTTCCAATCTGGTCAATTGATTTTGATATAATGGACAACTATTAATTTATAAAGTTCGCCTGTTTGTTGTCTTCTTACTGGTGTTGCAAGCTTGCCAGATTGTCCTCGAACCTCGCCAAATTGTCCCTGAACCTTGCCAAATTAGCATGCTTAGCTTGACAATTTGGCATCATAATGAGTCACTTATATAAGTCAACTAATGTAATCTATAGATCATTAGAGGATTTTTCTTTTTTATTTAAAACGTTTTTCATTGGTGGAAAACAACTTTTTAAATACCCCTCGATAACATAATTGTATTATCAAGAGAAGTAACAAATTCCAGATAGGTAAAAAAATGACAATATGCATCACTCCATTTTTACTCATTTTGCTACGTTAAAGACAGTGAACAACAGTTTAGTTTGACTGTAGGCTTCAAATTCCTTCATAAAATCTCCTGCTATTGCACATATTTTCGTTAATTTTGTAGCATTCAGAACAAGCATAACACAATAACTTCTCTATAAAGCACAATTATAAAAATGCTATTTTTGTTAATTACTCTGTTTTTAATAAAGTGATATAAATCAGAGGGCTAACTCTGAAACTCACATTTATAGGCAAGTAGCTAATAAAGTTCCTTTTGTGACGATTAATTTATCAAGTGAATCAGACATTGCCAAATAATTAAAATCAAGTGAATAAAACTTCTTTGCAATAAAGGATGTCTGTTCTATTTTAAATCAGGTTTTTATGAAACAAATTTTTAATTTAGGTTTACTCCTATTACTCATACCATGGTTATTTTCTCAACCAACTTCTGCACAAAACGCTTACAATATTGCTGACTTTGCAAGTGCAAGGTCGTTAGGTGGTGGATATGAAGGAGATGGTGGACCAGCATTGAATGCCAAATTTACATCGACGCATAAAATGGCATCAGATGCTCAAGGCAATATTTATGTAACAGAACGATTACGTGTACGTCGCATAGATGCTGCAACCAATATCATTACTACAGTAGCAGGAGATGGGTCAGGTTCCCCTGATACACCCACACCGTTTGAAGTGCTTGATTTAGCATTAGATGATGCAGGTAATTTATACATGGCCAACAGCAGGGGCAATCAAGTGTTACGCATGAATCGTACTACGGGTGTTATCACACCTGTGGCAGGTACTGGAGTCGCAGGTTTTGCTGGTGATGGTGGACTTGCTACTCAAGCCCAGTTAAACACCCCTAAGGCCATTGCTTTAGATGCTGAAAATAACCTCTATATTGCAGATCATATCCGGATTCGGAAGGTGGATGCAACAACAGGTATTATTACTACTGTAGCAGGTTCAGGTACGTTAACTACTGATGGAGTACCAGCTTTAGAGGCTAATCTTGCACCTATACATGATTTAGCGCTGGATGCTATAGGTAATATTTATGTGGTTGAAGTTTTGAAGCATAGGATACGAAAAATAGATGCACAAACTAATATCATTACCACAGTAGCTGGTAGCGCGCAACAGACAAGCAACAACCCTATTGGACCTGCAACTCAGGTCAAATTGAAACTTCCACATGGAGTAGATGTTGATGCTGAGGGCAATATATACATAGTAGATTATTATTATGCAAGAAAAGTAGATGCAGTGACTGGTATGATGTACCCCATAGCAGGACAGCTGTTTACTTTATCAGAACCAATTAATGGGAATGCTACTAAGACTGATTTTTCAATGGGAATGGCAGTGTTAGTTAAAAACAGCAAAGAAGTATATATAGCAGAACGACACTGGATTCGAAAGCTTACTTCCTTTTATACCGATGGCTTGATTGTAGCCGATCATATAGAAGCAATGGCAGGCAATACGGTAAAAGTACCTGTAAGAGCCAAAGATCTAAGTGCTTTGGCGGGTATTCAATTTGATATCAACATTCCTTCGGACAAGGCAAGTTTTGTAGGTTTGACCAACATCAACAGTAAGTTGACTGATTTTGGAACAGACAACTACAACGAAGTATCGGCTGGTAAAGTAAGAGTGCTTTGGGCAAATGCTACTATGCAAGAGCAAACTTTTCAAAACAATGAAGTTTTGTTTGAACTAGAGCTCAACATTCCAGCAAATGCTACTACAGGCGACAAGTTCTTCCTCACTTTTGATAGCTCTATTGTGGTTGATCAAGAGGTGAAGACATTGAAAGTAGGGCATAAAACAGGTAGTGTACAAATAGTGGCTTCATCGAGCATTACAGGACTTTTTAAAACACCTGCCGGACAACCCATTAAGGGGGCTTCTATGACCTTGAGCAGGACTGACGGAATTTTTGATACACACAACGCTGCTGATGGTGGGACTTATATTATCAACGGTTTGGTACCTGGTAATAATTATCAGCTTGTGCCTAACAAACCTGCCAATAAAATAGACAACGGGGTAGATGTAGGGGATGTTATAGCAGTACGTCGCCACATTTTGCAAAAAGAGTTGCTTAACTCACCTTACAAGCTCATTGCAGCAGATATAGACTTATCTAAAAGCATTAATGTAGCAGACATTTTATTAATGAGAAGAGCTATTTTAGGGATGCCAGTACCTTTGTTGGTTACTTGGTGCTTTATACCTGAGAGCTTTACTTTTACTGACCCTACCAACCCTTGGAATCCTTCTTTTGTAGATTCGTATGCTTTTACTGCTACCAGTACTCAAGCAACACAAGATTTTATTGGAGTAAAGCTGGGTGATGTAAATTACAATGCTACACCGACCTTAAGAACCTCCACCCAAGCAGTGGAATTAAATACACCAGCTGTAGAGGTAATAAATGGCGATGTGATTCGGGTTCCTGTGGTGGTAGGGGCTAATTATAACCAAATAGCAGGTTTCCAAGGTTCATTAGAGTTTGACCCAAAAGTGTTGCAATACCAAAGCGTAGAAGCCGCAGCTTTGTCCATCAACGCGAGCCAGCACTTCAATGCTGCTAATGTAAGGCAAGGGGTGATCTCTTTCCTGTATGACCATCCACAAGGTGAGTCTAATAGTTTTGAAAACGGGCAAGTGTTGTATTACCTTACATTCAAAGCAATAGGCAATGCAGGACAAACCGCTGCCATCAAACTTACAAGTAGCCAAACTAAAGCCACAGCTTATAGTCAAGCATTCAAAGGCACCTCAGGGCTAATTTTAAGCGCAGGTGAGGTAAAGCTGATAGAGCCAATAGTAACTATATTTCCTAACCCTGCCAAAAACTTCAATGTACAGTTTGGTGTAACCATTGATGAGAGTAAAGTAAACTTTATCTTGAAAGACCAACAAGGTAAAATCGTGGACTCACGCGAAACTAATTTTGCCAAGGGGCAGCACACCATAAGTTTTGAGCCCAATGTGATCGCAGGGAATTACTTCTTGACTATTGAGTATAACCAACACAAAATCACTAAAAAAGTGATGATTAAATAGTATCTGCCCGAAAACCCTAAAAAAGGCATTTCTGAGGGCTTAGGCTGTAAAACTCGTCATTTTATCTTCTAAAAATGCCTCAATATTTTGAAAAAGGGTTGAATTATGAGCATTTTACGCTCATGGTTACACCTTAAAAATAGTACAAAATTGAGAAAACGTTTACCAGACATAGCCTCAAGTGGAGCATTGCCCATTGAAACCATCAAAATCAGTAAAAATGCTCGGAGTAGTCGTGATGCTCTTCCCCGTTTATTATTTGGTCTTCAGGAGTTGTATTCTAACAAGGAGATTCTGGGAAAAGTACTTGATTTAATAGAAAAGGAAATATTATCTGATAAAATGGCTACTGGTCGCCCTGGTCTGAGCCTTTGGCAAATATTAGTTTTAGGTGTTGTCCGAGTTGGCAAGGGATTGAGTTATGCCAGTTTGCTGGACTTGGCTAATAATCACCGTGCTTTGCGGGGAATTTTAGGGTTAGGTGGGCTGGAGGATGAGTTTAGTGAGCAGACTTTACTCGGTAATGTCCATTTATTGACAATAGATTTACTCCAGAAAGTTAACGGGGTGTTGATGGGAGCCGAAAGTCATTGGTTAAAAAAAACGGCTCAAAGGTACTAAACCTGAAAACAGACTCCTTTGTAGTAGAAAATAAGGTGTGTTTTCCGACAGATTTAAAGCTTTTGTTTCAGAGTCTGGATAAATGTTTAGCATTAATAAGCAAAATAGATCATAAAAATCCACTGTCTGGTTGGGGGAAACATTGCTACTGGTGTAAATCATTGTCTATGAGTAGCTTAAGGGTATCAAGGATATATCGCAACAAAGGAAAAAACTACCAAAAACGCCTTAAAAAGTCTGTAAAGGTACATTTAGGCTTCTGTGATAAGATAAGAAAGAAACTGGGAGTTAGTTTGTTGGAAATCAAGGGTTTAATTGAGGAAGCAGCCATGGGTAAAGAGCATCTGACGCCCTTATATGAAGATTTAATTTTATTTATGGCTTATTTTGACAAGCACGTGGACTTGGTAACCCGTCGTATTCTGCTGGAAGAAAAGATTCCACATGAGGAAAAGATATTCTCACTACATGAGCCTCATACTGAGTGGATTAGTAAAGGAAAAAGCAATAAAAAGGTGGAGCTTGGTCATGCAGTGTGCATCACCACTAACCAAGAGCATTTTTGTTTGCACTGGCAGGTGATGGAAAAACAGGTTGATGTTGACATGCCACTCATTATCAAAGAGTTCATTCAGGAAAATTATGCAAAATATCGGATTGCTTCCTGGAGCTTCGACCGCAACTTTGGTTCTAAAGAGAATAGGGAAGAGCTTAGTAAAGTCGTGGATTACCTGGTGATGCCCAAAAAGGGGAAGGTTTCTAAAAAAGAGCGCGAAAAACTAAAGCAAAAAGAATATAGTAAATACAAGCGGCAGCATGCTACAGTAGAAGCCAATATTAACCAGTTGGAGTGCTTGGGGGCAGGAAAATGTAGAGATAAAGGCATTGAGGGATTCAAAAGGTATGTAGGTTTAAGTGTTTTAGCTTATAACCTACATAGGGTTGGAAAAAAACGCAAGCCTCAGTAAATTGTACTTTTTTTATTTTTACAACGTTTCCGGGCAGATACTAAATAACCGTAGCCGATAATAAAATACAAATCCCGTTTTTCAAGAATGCTTGAAAACGGGATTTTTTGTTTTAGATTAACTTTGAAAACAATCATGCCTTCGAATTTCTACACATACACTTCAGAATTTTTAAAATTTAATCAGGGATTTATCAACATAAAAATATTAAAGTAAGAATTATATTCTAAGAAAGTGTCTTAACACCTACTCTACCCCGCTTTTTTCTGAGCTTGATTTCATTAATACTTCTCTTAAGGTAACATACAAATAGATTAGTTTTTGACTGGACATTTGCAAAAGTACACTAATTTTTTTGGGAATAATTTGGAAAAGAAAGCATAAGAAGAGCCATTTTGAGGTGGAAAAACTATTTAAACTACCCTGTGATCGGTAACCAAGAGGTAACACTTTTTAATTACCGAGTACGTATGCCTTCTGAAATTTGACTTTTCACGAAAAAAGCCCCATTTTACATACATAATATTGTAAGTTTATTTAGTCCTCCAACTAATGAAAGAAGATATCGTTCAAGACGAAAAATTAAGCCTAATTGGAAAATTGGCTTTTGCCCTTTACAGTCAAAAAATCCAAATTACTTATGGTGCTCTCAAGAAAATTCTTCAGGATAAAGGTTATGAATATAGTGAAATGAGTAATCAGGGTTTAGGAGCTTCTGTAAGTGCTGCTTATCGTGCCTGGAATCAAGATGGCAAAGGAGATGTAGAAGTATCTAATGCTATTGCTTATACCTTTACTGATAAAAATGGTGATTTAATATGGCAGAAATGAAAGATGCTACTCTCTACTCAACACTCTCCTGGCAGGATCAACTAAGCAATCAGGGATACTGTTATCTGCCTAATCAAACAGATGCTCAATTGGATGAGATACTAAACGTACTAGGTCAGGTAATTCAAGAAACCGATGTGATAGCAGATGCTAAAAGCCCAAATCTAGTGACCTCAGACCAGGCACTTGACTTCCACACTGACAATCATTTAGCTCGTTACATTGTATGGTATTGCCAGCAACCAGCACCAAAGGGAGGCATGTCTCTTCTCTGTGATGCTGAGTTAGTATATGCTCAACTTAATGAAGAAGAAAAGAACCTACTTTCTAAAATTCATGTCTATGAGCATAAAGTATTTCCTGAAAATCGTAACTCCAACCCCATTGTACGTGAAACTGGTGGTCAACGTAAATTTTATTATTCATTTTGGCTTGCCAGGAAAAAGTACCGTGAGATGCCTGTATTTAAACACTGGTGTAACCTTATCAAAGCTACCCCCGCCATAAAAATCCACCTTAAACAGCACGATACACTAGTGATAGATAATCATCGTATGTTTCACGGAAGAACAGCGATTGAAGGTAATCGTTTCTTGAAAAGGTACTGGCTAAGCCTAAACGCAGAATAATTATTAATGATAACCTGTAATAATCCCTTGAACCAATGATAGAAAAAATAACTCACTCCCCCAATCTAATTTATCCTGATACCATTAGTCAAGATAGAATTACTTTTCTAACTAAAATAAAACGAATCACTGCTAATATTGCCTCGGTTGACTTAGAGATGGTTAAAATGAAACTTCAGGATTCCGATGAAGGTTTAGGTTGGACTTTTGATCAATGTGAAGAGGCTGAGATAGAATACAAAAGGTTTTTAAATCTTTGCCTAAAATATGGTAAAGGCATTGTACCTAATAAAGTTATGGATCAAATGTGGCATTATCATATACTGGATACCCTGGCTTATCATCAGGATTGTGAGAAGGTTTTTGGAGGGTACATGCACCATTACCCCTACTTTGGTATGAGAGGCTCACAAGATGCCCGGAATTTAGCGGATGCTTTTGAAAAAACTAAAGATTTGTATCTTGAGTTATTTGATGAGGAAATGGTTCGGGAGGATCAAAATAAATGCTGGCATGATTGTCAAAACCGTTGTTGGCACGCCTGTTCTTCAAAGTAGATTTTTTTAGAAAAGTTGCTAAGTTTTTTGGGTAAGAAGGTGTTCTATTGGCAGGTTGTTTTTTGCAAAGCTTACAATAAACACGGTTCTTTATAAATGGGTGGTTTTTGTGAACTCTCTTGAGTTGTACCATTACACCTGAGCAAATTGTTCTCTTTAAGCCACAATTTGCTCGGAAGTAGTATTGGAAGTTGAAAGGATAAAATAAGCTGAGCGCTGTACTTCTTTTCTTGCTTGCTGGTGTTGCAAGCTTGCCAAACTGTCCTTGAACCTCGTCAAACTGTCCTCGAACCTTGCCAAATTAGCATGCTTAGCTTGACAATTTGGCATCATAATGAGTCACTTATATAAGTCAACTAATGTGATCTATAGATAGTTAGAGACAGGTTTTTCTTTTTTAGTTAAAACATTTTTATTTAGTAGCTGCCTAACCTAGGACTTACCCCTGTTTCGCCCACACAGGCGCAACACGCGCCAAAGAAAAACGGGTGGAGCAAGGGTTTATTACAGGTTAATTTTGAAGGTGTTGGGGCGGGGTTTGGTTTATGACTCCTCATTAATACCGATTACTCTTTATCATTCCACACAAGTTATTTACAAACCCAATGAGACATTGAAGGTCGTTCTTAATATCTAAAAACTTACTAAAAGCCTTTTTTACTGTTTTGTTTCCTTCTATTTGCAAGTTTAATACCTACCTTTTCTATACAAAAAATTTGAAACCTCAGATTTTTACGCTAAAATTGAACAATCCATTCATAACTCGTCGGTATACTATACTGTTTTATCCTTTGTTTTTAGACAATGCACAACCCTAAAGAACATCAGTGCCTAAAGCCTATCTTGGGAAATCTACAAGAAGCTTCACGCGAAGCTGTTGTAGATGGTTCTCAGGTATTACCAGAAAATGGCTTTAAAGAATATTTTCACGTCAAACGCCCCATTCAAGAAGAACTTGAAACAATTATTAAAACTGCCAACAAGGGTAAACAACTTGTACTAGTTTGTGGCAATGTAGGAGATGGCAAATCTCACTTGCTATCACTATTGCATCAACAGTGTCCAGATGCAATGAAAAACTTTACTGTACATAATGATGCTACAGAAAGCGATAACCCTAAGGAAACCTATCTGGATACTCTAGAAAAATCACTGCATAACTTCAAAGATGAAAACTTACAAGACCAAGTCATGGATAAAATCATCTTGGCGGTTAACCTTGGAACTTTGACAAACTTTCTTGCCGAAAGAGGAACCAACTTTGGACAACTACAAGCATACGTAAAACAAAATAATATACTGGATACTGATACCGAGAAAGACACTAAGAAAGTTTCGGATGTGTTTTCTCATGTAAACTTTGCAGACTACCACCTATATGAACTGACCGAGCAAGGAGCCAACTCTGAGGTTATTTTATCTCTGTTCAAACGACTTACTCAGAACACCCCCACCAACCCTGTTTGGGCAAGTTATCAAAACCACTGTGTGAGCTGTGAACTAGCTGAAAAATGTCCTATCAAGTTCAATTATGAGTTTGTGATGGAAAAGCAGGTACAAGAAAAACTCACTCACTTGCTTATCAAATGTATTGTGCAATACAAACACTTGATATCGGTAAGGGCACTACTTAATTTTTTACACGACTTAGTTGTTCCGTTAGAGCTTGCCCCACTGAGCACAGCCGAGGTATACACCAAAGTAAAACGTTATCAGGTAAAAACGTTTATCAATAATATACATCCCAACTACTTGTTTGAACATCCAGACTTATCAGCCATTTACAAACATTTACACTTGCTTGACCCAGTAAATGAACGTAAAGAAGACTTGGATCAAACCATTATTCAACTAATTACAACAGACAAAGTAAAAGATACATTTGAAAGAGAGGCAGGCTTGCCTAAGGAAAACTCTTTTTTTCATAGATTTTTAACTGAGGGGTTTCAAGATAAAACGCACAAAAAAAGTAATTACACGCTACTTATTAATCTTTTTACTCGTTGGCATTACTTCAAGACCAATCAGCAAAATGAGGTATTGGGAAATCAAATATATCAAAAATACTTACAAAGCCTTTATTACTTTAATAGTGAGGCTACCCCAGAAAGTGCTCCCTACCAACAACTATATAAAGACATAAAAGAAGCTATTTATAGGTGGAACGGCAATGCTTTTCAAGCAGACATGGTCAATGTATTTATTGGTCATAAACAAGATACATATAGAAAGTCAGCGTCTTAGCTAACCAAGGTCACCCTCGTGATATTCAGTCCTCAAAAACCTCAAAAATTTAAGACAAAATACCTATACTATGGCGTAGAGGGTACCCAGAAGAAAGATAGAGATATCAATAGATTATGAATTGTACCAACTTTGCAAAAAGTATCAAAGGATACCGCCCTAACAAGCTTGATAAGAGTAATCATATCAACTTTGTACATATCGTAGATAAAATCATTGGCCTAAACAGTCAAAACACTCCACTCATATTCCATGAAAATAATGGTAAATCAAAAAATGGTTATCGTTTAAGCAAAGACGATTTTGGTAAGTACCAATTTGAAAAAATATAGCTATGGACTTTGAAATAAAAACTAAAGAATTAGAGAATAACTATCTGAAAGACAGAAAAGGAAAGAAAGAGTTTAGGCACACTACTAACAAAAATTTCAAGCTACTTCCTTTTGTAACCAAGGATAGTAAAATTAGAGGAGAAAAAAACAGTGTTAAAAAAGACCTTACGGCTTTTCAGGGCATTGCTAGTGAGTGTTATCGGATGATCCATAATCAAGAAAAGCCTGATAAAAAGCTACTATATAAAGAAGAAATCATCGACAAGGTTTTAACTAAATCACAAGTAAAGGCTGAAGATAAGCCACAAATAGAAACTATACTTAATAAAGTGGCTTTTGATACTCAGGGTAACCTGTTTATATTCGATGAACGTATTTTTTCATACATCAACTTTCAAAAACCAACTGGGATTCTTGAAAATATAAGCTTGTTTTTTTACACTATATTTTTTGATGAAAAATTAAAAAGTAAAGCCTCAAAAAAAACGAGTCAAAAATCGGTAAGCAATATTTATTACCAACTTATACTGAGCAGTTTACCCGAAGTAAAATCCAATAAAAATAACCATAAAGGCTTTGATATTTATCAGAATTTTGTACCTGAAATTACAGAGATGTTCCGCCAGGATTTAGCCTTTATGTTGGAAGATAAAAGTTTTTTCATTGCTTATTCCTGCTTTGCTCATTAAGTATTACTACTTTAACTATTTAAAGCAGCTCACGCTCAGCCTAAATCATTTTTTTGATGACTTTAATCAAAGTATATTTTTTACTTTGGAATGGGAAACCTTATCTAAGTCTAGAATAAGCCATCAAAATGGCTGGAGTTTATTTGAAAGCAAGGCTCGTAATATCTTTTCCTTTGTAAATTTCTTTGAGCTTATTAGTTATATTGAATACAAAGGGGAATCATTTTTTAAAGGCAACTTTCAGCAGATAAAAGTTAAAATAGAAGCACTTGATTCCGCTGAACAAACAGAACTTACCCAGAAGCTTGAAGAAATCACCCAATTCTATCAACAAAAAATGGAAGCCCATATGGATAAACCTTTTAGACCAGGGAGCAGTTGGGCAGATTTTGAACAAACATACCAGCCTCGTTATAGCCTGGCTGATGCACCTGTACACCATCACCTCCATAAGTTATGGACAGCCATTGACTATCAATTTATCCATAGTGAAAGGGATAGTCCTTATAGTAGGTATCAAGCTTGGATCACAGAATTTTGTAAGCTGAACTTTGTTCGCAACCGTGGGCGTTTGGGGCAGTCCTTAAGCCTTGACCAACACACTTTGTTGTTTATTACTAAACTTTGTCTGGGAAAACATCCAAAAATAAGGCTTAAAAATCTATGGGTTGAATATAATAAGCGAGGACTTTTTTTTGACCCAAGCAGTCAAAAAGAAATTGTTAAGTTGTTTGAAAAAATCAATCTTTTGGAGAAAAAAAGTGACAGTGGGGATGCCCAATATGTAAAGACCATACAATAAGAAGCTATGAACAAGGACTTAATTCATCAATACATTACAAGTGCAGTACTGGAACACTTTAAGACCAAAGGATTAGCACCAGGCGATAGATATAATATTTACTTCGAAAAACCTGAACAAGTACAGGGACAATTTGAAGCTTTTGACTTAGAGGCATTTGATTATACTGAGGCATCTTACAAAGTTCATTACCTGCCAATTGATAACATCAAACTCATTGTAGCTTGTAACAATGCTGAAACTACGGAAGACTTCCTAACCAAGCTCAGGAATGAAGTCAGTAAAAACGAAGGAATCTTCACTGATACGGCCATTCTGTTTATTCATAATACCCAACTAGACAGCCTTACCGGAGGAACCGAAAGTCTGTTGAAGGAAGGAATGCCTTTACACATAGATGTAATCAAGGAAACTATCAAGGAAAAAATCAAAGAAGAAAAGTTTCTAAAAGGCCATGAACGAAAAATACTCTTGAACACCTTAGAGCAACAAAAGTCTGATTTATTTGAAGATAATCATTCCCTGTTTGATTTTCGGGTATTCTTAGAAATATTTGCAGCTCAGGAAATTTCTGACACTCAATATAAATCTCTGGGCTTATTTAAAGACAACGAGCTGCATTCTATCAAAGAAGAAAAAAATATCAACAAAAGGATTCAGTCAAACCGAAGGCTCTTTGATACAGTAGACCAGACACACAAATACGGAAACCCATCGGACGATCTGGAGAAACACTTTGCATCTGCTGGGGTAAATGCCTTGAGTAAAACTGGGGAGAAAAAACAAAAAGATGGTTCTCAGGAACAACCTTGGTTTTCGGCAAACTTTGAACAGGTACATGAATGGGAAGAACAGAAAAAGAAAGGGGATAAGCCAGAGTATATTGAAACCACACTCAAGAATCAATTAATAATCTGGGAAAAGCCAGAAGGAAATACCAAGGCCAAACAACGTCAGCGCAATATCATTATATTTAACCACTTGCCTGATGCAAGCACTCCTAAAGACCCCATTGAGCTTACCTGCCAGTTTAATGTAAATCCTAAAAAAAGTGATATAAGCTGTCCTATTGATAGTAATCTAAGTGTAGAGTATGCCAATACAAAAGATAAGATTAACCTAAAGCTTGCTCCAAAAGATGCCCAGGATACTGCCTATTGTAAGGTTACTTACACTCATGTTGACAAAGTAAGCAATGACAAAACCAATTTTGAATTTCGTGTTTTTATACTCCCCCTGCCAGAACAGTTACTCAAAAGCATCAAAACGAATTATGTAATAAACATAAAAGCTAATGGACAGTTTATTGAGATCAGGACAGATAATATTGATGACGTTTTAACCTTTAACGAAGATCAGGAAGGTATAGACTCAGAGGGTTTGATAGCTGACGGAACCTATCATTTGTATGAAGACACTCGGTTAGAGTTGAAGCCTGATTCAAATTATGATGAAAGCTTTGTAAACTTTACTCTAAACTATAAAAACACGAGCATTCCATTTCGCACCAGGGTGGATTACGAAGAGCTCAGAGGTATTACAGGTCTGGAAGTATGGCAACAAAAGCGAGTGAAAAAAGATAGTTTTAAATACTCTCATGAGGTTAAAAACAACAAAGATGTTATAAAGCTCAAGCAAAAGAATAATGAATATACTGTTCGAGATGATTTCCGGCAAAGCCTGAAGCTGGAAGCAAAACTGATAAGTTTAGGGGGATGCTATTGGCAAGAGCAAAGTAGTGAACATATCAGTAAACAACACTTAGATATTGCCCCATCTGTGGCTGAGCATTTTCACTTGATTGTTAAATATTACCAAGATAACAAGCTTTTGCCTAGTTTGACTTTTTGGAATGATACGCTACGCCAACTTATCAAAGACTTTCTACACTGCTATCTCAAAGAGCTTAAAAGTATTACCAAAGGTGCTCCGCTTACCAAACAACAACAGAACCTGGAAAACATTGGAGTGATTAAAGAGCTACATGGCCAGGAAAGATTTAAATATACTCCGTTAAACCCGATCAACTTAGTTTATCAACTAGCCTTGTATGAAGAGTTGGATACGCTGGAGTTACCCAAAGAAATTGCGGGTAAATTAACCCCACTGGGTATTGTACCTTACATCTACGGGCAAGGTGAAGGTAGAAGTATTGAACTATATGCACCAATAGAACAGACCCATTCTCAGGAGTGGTTGTATTACCACAGTGCGCAAGTAGATACTTCTTCTGCCTCTAAACGCTACGCAGCCAACCTTATTAAAGACAAAATAAATGAATTTATTGCTCACTTTCACTATCTCTTTATTAAAGGCACCCACGCTCCACTAAAAATAAATTTGATTAACCTGGGTGATTGTAAAGAAGCATTTCAAGGTATTTTTAACTATTACAAATCTGTCATTCAACAATCGACAGTTTTTCCTATTGATGTATATATATACGGCTCCGACGATTATATTACCAAATTCGAAGAGTTTTCTTTTCATGATGATGTGGATGCCATTCAAGATGAGTTTGGTATTACCCTAAGAACAGAGCGTTATGATCCAGAAGATATACTCAATGTATTTAGGCAAAATGTACACTTCTATACCAAAAAACTAGATAAGGGCGTAGAATACGCTCACCTTTCTTTTTATCAGTTTAAGCCCAAGGAAATGAGAGTAGCCCATAACACGGCTACTGACGTAGCTACCGGACTCTCGCTACATGGATTGGTAAACGACATTCCTTCTGTTTTTACCAATGGCAGTTACCGCACTGGGTTTGGTTCTATGAATCTATCACTAAAGCAACTTGACCTGCTTGAAGAATTGGCAGTGTATTACAACGCGCTTATCGATGTTGCTAAATCTGACAACCCTTTTAATGTAGAGCAGGCAATATGTACGATCATCAGTGAAGAGTCTAAAAAAGACCTGGAACAACTCTACAATCACTCACAATGGATTACATTTATTGACCCAAAGGTTGACCTTAACTACTTTAAAGGGAACAAAGACATTGTAATTATTCATTACAGCGATCAGTACAGCAATACCAGTGGCTATGATGCAATTACTGTAACCCGTAAAGCAAAACAGTACCAATTTGTAATTGAGGAGTTTCTAAATAGTAAACCTAATATCGAGGTTCAAACTGCTCAGACACTTGACATCATCAACATGTTCAACGCCCTGAATGGAGACTGGTTATTACAACTGATTTCGCACTCAGAGTATTCACATTTTGACCGTGAAAAAATGAGTATTCTATCTGCGGTTAAAGTAGGTTTAGGCTTTTTATATCATGAAAACATCATCTGGGTACCCATATCA
>NZ_AAWS01000044.1 GCF_000169175.1 Microscilla marina ATCC 23134 | reverse complement strand
CTTGAGACTGTAATAAAACAGTGATTTTGTCTTTTGAGCTCTGTACAACTTTTGCTATTTGTTTTTTCACCTCTTCTTCAGCTTGTGTTTTGGCAAATTTTCTTATATAATAAACTAAGAATGCAAGCAAACCCAGTAACCCAATTGACCCATACTTAAGCCAAGTTTCAAAATACAAAAGCTTTTGGTTTATATCATTTTTATGTCGCTGTAAACCCAGTTTAATTGTTGTTTCATTGTTTTCTTTTTGACCTTCCAACGTCTTTATTCTTATATTCCATTCAGCTTTTTCTTTGGAGCTAAGGACAGTAGTATCTTTCTTCGCTTGTGCAATGATTACCTGACTACTCAAACAAAAAAATGTTATGATAGTACAATTTTTGATTTTCATAAATCTCTATATTTTTATACTTAATACATCAACTAATACCAACATTGTAAAAACAACCAAATGTCACCCCTTAAACCTCACAAAACTCACCTGCGTCACCTTTTTCTTTTTGTTAACTCCTACACTTACCACCAACACTTTGCCCTCGTCAATGGCAGAGCGGTAGCCATCTAGTTTTATCGTGGGCTTGTAGTCTTCGCGCACCCATACCTCTACTTCGTTGGGGGTACCAGTTTTGGTTACCACCGCGTCCATTTCGGGGCGTTTTTTGGGGTTGAGCGTGCCTTTAAAGTAAGCCGCAGTTGCTCCTTCATTTTCGGTTACTTTTTTGGTAGGTGCTTCGCCTATACCTGCCGCTATAGCAAGGCTGCTTACCTCTACTCCTTCGGGATAAAGAGCCAACCAGCCCAAAGGAGCAATCACGTCTTTTTGGGTGAGCATACGGCGCGATTTTGGAAAACGGTCGGGGTTGGGTTCGTACATTTCGCCCGGCTTTTTGCGCTTATTTTGGGCTCCAGGGGCATCGCCAATCAAAAACTGTTGCATCATTTGCCGAAAGGCATCTTTGAGCTCGTCGTTCGAAAGCAGATACAACACTTCAGTAGTGCTGTTGTAACCTGCCCCAAAGCCTGCCCGCATCATAGCGCCTTGGTGTGCCAGGGCTTGCCTACCTTGTTGCATTTTTTTGCTGTAAGCGTCATAATTACGCGTATTATCGTGCTGCTCAAAATGGGCAAACCAATCGTTATCAGCCTTGAGCTGGGCAGTGCTCATTGCCTGTATGCTCTCAAAAATATAAGTAAGCACTTGGGTCTTGGTTGCCTCCTTATTTGCCTCGGTCAAGGTAGCCAAATCAATGCCAAACAGTTGTTGTGCCTTCTCCCGAATGCCTACCCATTGTCTGATGGTTTCGCCGCCTTGAGTGACCTCTACCCAGCTGGTTTTGTCGTCGGTTTTGAGCTTGCCCGATTGGTTTAAGTTCCACAAAAAATCAATATTAAAATCCAATTGAGATTCTATGGTTTGATTGGCCGTAATATATTCTATCGAGGGTGCTTGAGTTTGTTGGTCGGCTTTGAGCTCTAGCTTACGAGTACGTCTGTCACGCACTTTAGTCACCAAATACAAATTTACATTGCCCACCTGCCAGCGGGGTTGCGGCAACCGCCCATCGGCAATGAGCAAAAGCTTGAGCAAGTCAAATTTCTCATCGTCATGCTTCAGGCGTTTATCTATTTTACCGTCTTTTTTGCGCAGCACCTCGCCTGCACAATAAAAAGCCCTTTGCTCTAACTCATCGGCAAAGTTTTTCGATATTTTTTTAGTCTCTCTGGAGTTCCTCCTTGCTTCTGCAGTTTTGCGCTGCATCAAGCCCGACAAAAAAGTATTGGGTTGGTGATTTTCTAAGTATTTATAGAGCAATGCTGTACGTATGGCCCCCTTTAGGCTGGTGCCGGGCACATAAAACTCTCGGTTAGCAGTTTTGATATGCCCTCTTATCTGTTGCTTGGGGCTTTCGCCCAATTTGGTTTTGAGTACCTCGGGGCGTTTCAAAAACTCCAGCAACTCCTGCTCTTTGCCTTGGATTTGCATAAAACTGAGGAGGCTAAACTGCTTTCGCAAATGTGATAGTTGCTGGTTATAGTCACGTTTACGGTTTTTGTCATGCTCACGGTTTTTGCGGTCTTGCAAGTCGTCCAGCTCGCGGGTGGTTTGGTCAATCCATTTGGCATAAGCCTCTACCAAAGCTTCGTCATTTTTTATAAATTCTAAAAACTGATATTGGCTCACACGGTAATAGGTGCGTTGGTGTAACACATAATCAAGCGCTGACAGTTCTTCGCCATTGCCAATGTGCAGCGGGGTCAAGGTTTTTAGGGTCAGTTTCATAGCTTCTTCAGTTTTTATCTTCAGTGGTTTCTTTCAAGCGCATGGGCACCATCAACCCCAAGCCATTGTGCCATAGCTTATGGTGCAGCACCTTGGCTTGCTCAGCAGAGGTTACATCGACTTTTTGCCCAAAATGAGTTTGGTTAATGTAAGGGAAAATACCTCCTTCCTTGAACATAGTGAGTGGCTTTTTCAAAAATGCAGGGCTATTGACAAAGCCTAGCCTGCCCTGGCGGTTTTCTAGCTGATACCTAAAAGTATTGATTTGGGATTTTTGACTAAAGGCAGCCAACTCGCCCTGGGTAGGCAAATACAACGATAAATTGGTCATTACGTTGGGGTTGTTTACTTTAGGTAAGCGGTCAAAATCTTCGCAAGTAATCTCAAAATGCCCCTTGCCTGTGCCCCGATCGCCACCAAAGCCCGCGTGCTGCAAATAGCGCAAGGCGGCCTCAAATACGGGTACATCGCGTACCTCTGCCAAAAAAAACAAGCCCACATTGTCTTGTGCTTGGGTGTTGTTTTGCTTGTCCTCCAGATAGTTTTCGGTCACGTGAAACAGTTGCCCCACATCGTTGCGCTTCATTGTGCTACCTTTGATCCGGTCAATGGCATTGTGGGTGACGCTGATGCTGCGTGTTGTGGGAGGCGTATACCTTTGTTTATCTTTATTCTTCTCGTTCTCCTCTTTGTTTTCGTCTTCTTGGCTCCAAAAATCTTCTTCAATACTTTCAGCAGTCGCTGTCCCTTGCATGAGGTCAAAAAACTGATCTTGAGTCAAAAAACTTTGCTTGCGCACCTTTTTTTGCTCATTCATTGCGGCTAATTTCGCCCTTATTTTATCGCCTTGAAACTTCTTTTCATTGGCTGCCAAGCGTTGAAGTTCCATCTCCTTTTTGCGTTCTTTGCTCAGGTAAGGCTTGGGATAAAAACATCGCTTTTCATCTCCTAACTGCTTGTAAGGAAAAGCCGAACTGAGTACCAGTGCAGGTGCGTTGGTATCGTAAGACGCCAAAAATGCCTCTAACCTGGCTTTGCCCTGGTTGCCATATACATGATAAATAGCCCAACACAAGGTGCCCCATAGCGTATCAGAGCGCATGCCGCTTCTAAACCCTGCCTTTGGTTTCAGATAAACTATTTTCATCATAAGTTTTCGGGGTAATTGATCACTATCTCAGATAAACCTTTTAACTCGTCTTTGTTTAGTTTACCTATAGCTTTTTGGTAAACAACCGAATCTTTTATGTAGTCGTTGCTGGTGACAAATGCGGGCGCTGACAAATGCAGCTTGATCTGTCCATAGCCCCGGCTACCCGATTTGCCCAAGGTGTTGTTTTCGAGCAAACGCAAAGCTTGCATCAGGTTCGCTACATCTTTTTTGCTTGCATTTACTTGTTCGGTGCGATAGTCCTCTGTTGTTACATTATTGCCCTGCTCATCCATCAATTCATTATAAAAAACGCCCAAAATGACCTCAAAATCAAAGTAAGAACCAGCCACTACCCGCTCAATAAACCGAGGGTTGGCAGCACTCGTGAGGCGGTCTATAGTATTTTCGGGTTTGTATTCGGTATACAACAATTCTGAGTCTAAGTTCTTCCACATTTCTTGGGTGGCATCATCGGGGTTGCAGTCTCTTACGATCAAGCGGGTGGGTCCCGTTTCTTTAAGGTATTGTACCGATGCCTTGTATTTTTTGTCCGACTCGCTGTCCTTGTCATTGTCTACTTCTACTTCCTTGTCATCAGCGCCAATACCAAATATTCGCACAATGTCTTTAGCCACCGACACATCGCCAAATTTATTTTTGACGGGTTTAGTAACCGCGCCCGTACTGTACTCTAGCAAATAGCGTAGTTTGCCCTTGATAGAGCTGCCCGGTATATAAGGGTAGCGGGTTTGAGGGTTGCGCAATACAGGAGAGTCCACTCCACCTATTTCTAGTTTTTCTTTGCTGCCGCCAATGTGCAAACCAGTCACACATTCTATTTTGCCTCTCAGCACCAAGTTTGCCTTAAATACGGGCACTGAGGTTATTTTCTGTTCTTCTTGGGGGTTGTCTTCTTGGCTCATAGGTTCTTTCTTGGGTTAAACAATTATTTAGTCAAACACTGATGGTCTTACTCATAAAACTTATGATATGCCACCACGCTTTCTATCAATGCAAAGTAGTTTTCGAGGGCTATAGTCTTACCAGTCCTGGTTTCACTTGAATCTTTGGTTTTGTCCACTGTATCGGGTGCATTGAGTACCCCCTCTATAGCTGCATCCATAAAAGGTTTAAAGTTCCTACGCACCGCCTGTTGTCGCCCTGCCGCAAAAGCCAGCTTGGGCTTGAGCAATACCAACATAGTTTTGATGTCTTTGGTAAACTCCTGTTGTATTTCAAACGCTTGCCTAATCTGTAAAATGGCACTATAAAAATTTCTCAATTGATTGGTTTTCAATCGATCAGCTTTAAAAGCTTTCGCCCTGTCTTCGGCAAAGTAAATTAGGGCTTCTACATCTACAATGTGCAAGCCTGCCGCCAGGGTTTTTAGGTCTATTGCTTGTCTACTCATGAGGCTTTCCTTTATTTAATTCATTTATTTTTCTTGTTTTCCACAACACATAACTCGTGGGGATGAGGTAATCTTTGAAAGCAAATGGGTTTTTAAAATCTCTCAAAATCACTTTGACCACCTCGTGTGCCAACCCATCGGTAGCTTTCTTAATATGCTCTTCCTTAAAGCCATACCGGGCAAACAAGTAATGGAGCTTGGCGGTGTTGCGGTAAATACGTAATACATCTACCGAGCCATTGCGTCGGGTGTTCGACTTGATCAAGCGTATCAAGCGATGTACCAGGCTTCGACTCAATTGGTCATTGTTGACATGCTTTAGCAAAGTATCGCCAAAGCCCAGCATACACTCGTAGTGCTCCCAACTTAGGGTATGATCAAAAACCGAAATGGCGCCTTTTTCGGCCAGTACCTTTTCTGTAACATCTCCTGTTTTGGGGTCTTTTTTTCTTTCAATGTGTTGAAAGTTTTTAGCGCGTTTTTCTAAGTCTTCTGCCTGGTAAGCAAACCTACCCACCGGGTGTTTGACATCGCAAAAAAACAGCCCTGCACTAAAGGTGACATACGGATTATGGCAGGTAAAATCCTTGAATTGTTGGTGCAGCTCTTGGGCAAAGTGCATCAAGTTGTACCAAGAACCCACCACAAAGGCATCGTCGCCCCCCGAATAGGTGGTGTAGAGTTGGTATTTGTTGACCAACACATTGAAATAGCCAGCAAAAAACAGGTGAAACTCACGACTAAGGGTTGCCAAACGGGTAAAACTTTTTCTGTCGTTTGGTTTGTTTTCCTCTTTTGAATTGCTTTCCAGTCCAAAAGCAAAAATACTCCCCAAATAATCTACATCCAGGCGCATTGCCCCCAGCATAGGATACTCCAGGTATTTGTACTTTTTTGCCCCCTGTTTGCCCCTTCTTTCTGTATAATTAAGCATTTGCAAGCCATCAAAATGCATCACGTCTCCTGGTTTGTTGTCATACAAAGCAAGTAAAGGCTCATCTTTCTCAAAAAACTGGCGCGACTCGCTGCCAAGGAAATAAAATTTGTGGTAAACCGGACAAGGGGCTTTCAAGTCAAAAAAGTCTTCTATATTTGTCTTGTTTAAAGATATAACCGTAGCAGACTCTATCGCATCGGCGTAGTCGTTAAGCAAAACCTGGATGTCATCCTTGAGCTTGTGGTAGTCTTCGGGGGTATAAGGCGAATCAACTTCGGTGCTGCTGTCTTGCGTGTACTTTCTGGTGCTGGGCATAAAATACAATTTATTGTAAACCAATAAATCTATCACCAGCCTCCGGTCAACTCTGTTATGCTCTTCTCCTATGCTTCCATCTACTATTTGGGCAATACTGGCAGACGTTTCATGCGTTTGCACCCGACCATTTTTTGCCGTTTTACGGGTTACCCTCACCTGCTGACCTTTGTCCAGTTTCTTTTTCAATGTAAGTTCTACCAAGCACTCCGAATAAGGAATATTATTGCCCAACCATACATCTTCGAGAAACTCATCCACCGTATCTTGAACTTTCATTACCTCTTTCAGCGACGACTTCAGCACGTTGGCTTTTTGCTGGCTCATTTCTTTTTCGAGGGCGGTAAAATACTTGCCAGTATCTTCAAATAAATGGGCTCCGGCACGCACATACCCCAGCAAAAAATTAAACCCATTGCCTAGTTTTTTTCTTAAGTCTCTATTCAACTTTTCAGCAAAATCGTCTAAGTGTTTCTCTACTTGAACATAGGCAGGCGCCAAAATCATAAATTGTCCCCCGGTAGAATAAATCAGGTTAGCTTCGGTGAGTTCGAGGTGTTCCAGAAAACGTTCAGCAAGAAAATTGGTGAGCAAAGTAACGTAAAATGAGCGCCCCCGCAGTTTTTTAGACAAATCGTTGCTTCCACCTACCTGGGTCAGGTCCATGTGATGGTAGATAAATTTTTGAATGCCCGAAATATCACCTTTGAGCAAGACAAACTCCGGGGGTTCAGTAAACTTGGGCTGTGCCAGGTTGGTTTGCCCGTGGCTCAGGCAATTGACCACCGCCGCCAAAATACGCTGGTGGTCAAACACACTTACGTCGTTATCGGGCGAGTCTGCCGACGCCGAACGAGTGAGGTATTTGTGCAACAAGTGGTAAGCTGCATAGCTAAAAGCAGAAAGATCTTTTTTGGTGGCTTTACTCAACTCATTCAGGGCATTTTGCAAGCCTTTTTCTACGCTTTTTGCATTATTGGGTACAGGCAGGTTTCCGTGTGTTTTTTCTGGAAAAACACTCACTGGTTGTACGCTACCGTCAACTTCGGGCATGACGCTCAAAGAACAAGGCTGAAAAAAATACTTATAATCGTTCTTTTCATCTTGCCCAAACACCCTGGAAAGAATCGCTACCAAAGGCTGGTCTGCTACTCCTCCATTTGAGTTTGCTCCCAGTAGTTCGCGGGCTTTGTTTATCAAAGGTTCGGAGGTTTCTAAGGCTGCCTCTAACGCTTGGGGTAGCGTACCTTCTTTAAAACTAAACAGTGCTTTTAGGTAGGCTTTGCATCTTTCCTGGTTTATCATTATGTGGGTATTTTTTACTTTTCGATTTTAGGCAACCCGCCTTTTTTCTATCTATTACCCAATCACGGCATATATTTTTTTTTTAGCAAATCTACGCTCAATAATTACCTTGCAAAGATGGCAAAAAGTGATAAAAAATAGCTATGCCTCTTTAATGAGTTTTTTTACTACTTTTGACGGCAGGCTTTCATCAAACTCTGGAAAAGTTGGGCCTCATTTTTTCACAAAAAATAATTGATTGTAATGCACACCATCAAAACATTGCGCGTGCAATTTGACAGCTCGCTTAAGCCTTATGAAGTACCAGCCTTTAGGGGAGCAGTAATTGCTCAAGTGGGTTTTAAAGACACTTGGCTTTTTCATAACCATATAGATGCTCAAACATACATCTATCGTTACCCACTTATCCAGTACAAGAGCATTGCTCAAAAGCCCGTCATTTTTTGTCTCAACGAAGGAGTAGAAGAAATACACAAGCTATTTGCCCAACCCAATAGCTCCCTGACTATTGGTACACAAAAAAACGAAGCAAAAATAGGCCGACTACTGATGGAGGAGTTTACTATAGAGCTAAGTACTGCCCCTACCTATCAATATAGCATCCTCAACTGGGTGGCACTCAATCAACAACGCTACCTGGACTATAAGAAGCTGGAACGTCTCACCGATAAAATAGCGCTGCTGGAAGGCATTCTTACCGCCAATATTATTTCCATGGCAAAAGGCATTGGGTGGCATATCCCCACACTTATTCAGTTGCACATAAAATCTATAGAACATACCCGTTTTGTCACGTTCAAAAAACAGCGTTCTTTGGCATTCAACCTCACGTTTGTGTGCAATGTCGCCTTGCCCGATTTTTTAGGGTTGGGACGCAACGTCAGCATTGGTTTTGGCTCTATCAAACAGGTTAAAAGTTGATGACTACAAGTCAACTCCTTCGATTAAGATGAAGTAGTGGGTACACTATTCGCCGATTAGTAGTAATAAAAGGCAATCAATGTTGTATTGATTTCTAAAACAAAAGGCAACCCTGTATTTACAGGGCTGCCTTTTTTGCTTGTTATGGGTGCAATGCTAATAAATGAAAAATTTCATTAGCATTTCAAAACAATCTGAAAAACTAGTTTTACGATACTAATTTTCAATGTTTGTTATAATGCAATTGACACGAAGGTAATTCTTTTGTTGAATAATATGCAAATATAAAGAAGGGCTTTATTGAGGAAGAAAAATTTCAGTGAGAGAGCCCAAAGGCTCTCTTTACTGAAAATTGGCTCGATAACTATTTTCTTAGATTGTTTTGAAAGCTTGCCCCTAGCAAAAACACCGCTACAAGCAAAATACTCGAATAAGCCAAGTATTGTGATGTATCTCCTAGCGTCTTGCGGCATAAGGCAAGTAAAAAAGAATAAAACAATGGCAAGAAAAAATCTTTGTTATTTTGCCAAAACCAAATAATACGATTTATAAAATTTTCCATTTTGTAAAATTTTAGAAGTTATGTACTAACAGTATTGTTAGTACATAACTTCTTGTATTATTTGCTAAGTTCAAAAACGACCGCTATTACATTTAGTTTCAGTAATGGTCTCTAAAAACAACTAATAAAACACTAAGTACAAACAAAAGTCACAAAGCGTTTATACCAGCTTTGATATTCCCTAAAACCAAAAAAAACAGCCCGTCTCCAGGCTGTTTTTTGTATATAATTGTTTTTGCATATACTTGTAGCTAATCGCTCTTGGCTTGTCGCTACTTGACTTGCATAACTACTACTTCAGGTCAAAGCGGTCGAGGTTCATCACTTTGTCCCAGGCAGCTACAAAGTCTTTGACAAAACGCGCTTGCGAATCGCTGCAGGCGTATACCTCGGCAATGGCGCGAAGTTCAGAGTTTGAACCAAAAATAAGGTCTACTCTGGTACCCGTCCATTTTACTTCGCCACTGGCACGGTCGCGTCCTTCAAACACCTCTTCTTTCTCTGAGGTTGCCTTCCAGGTAGTGCCCAGGTCAAGCAAGTTTACAAAGAAATCGTTGGTTAGTTTTTCGGGACGTTTGGTAAATACCCCATGTTGCGCTTGTCCAGTGTTGGCATTGAGCACGCGCATACCACCCACCAATACAGTCATTTCGGGGGCAGTCAAGGTCATCAACTGCGCCTTGTCTACCAACATCTCTTCGGCCGATACATTGTAGTTGCCTTTTATGTAATTGCGGAAACCATCTGCCCAAGGCTCAAGCACAGCAAAAGCCTCTGCATCGGTTTGCTCTTGAGAGGCATCGGCGCGCCCTGGGGTGAAAGGAACAGTGACTTCGTGTCCGGCATCTTTGGCGGCTTGCTCAATAGCAGCACATCCACCCAATACAATCAGGTCGGCTAGAGATACATCTTTCGCAAAATCTTTTTGGATGCTTTCCAGTTTGGTCACCACAATGTCAAGGTTGGCTGGGTTGTTTGCTTCCCAGTTTCTTTGAGGACTCAAGCGTACGCGTGCTCCGTTGGCACCTCCGCGTTTGTCAGACCCACGGAAAGTAGATGCTGATGCCCAGGCGGCTCCTACCAGTTGAGCTACCGACAGCCCTGAAGCTAAAATTTTACCTTTCAAAGTGGCCACATCTGCCTCGTTGATCAACTCGTGATTAACGGCTGGAATCGGGTCTTGCCATAGCAAATCTTCTTGGGGCACCTCTGGTCCCAAATAACGAGACTTGGGTCCCATGTCGCGGTGGGTAAGCTTAAACCAGGCACGGGCAAAAGCATCGGCAAACTGGTCAGGGTTTTCGTGGAAACGACGCGAAATTTTTTCATACGCAGGGTCCATTCTTAGGGCAAGGTCGGTGGTGAGCATAAAAGGTGCATGCTTTTTGGCTGGGTCGTGGGCATCGGGCACCAAACCAGCTCCAGCACCCCCTTTGGGCTGCCACTGATGAGCCCCCGCAGGGCTTTTGGTTAGCTCCCACTCATAGCCAAACAGGTTTTCAAAAAAGTTGTTACTCCATTGCGTAGGCGTGGTAGTCCAGGCGCCTTCCAGTCCACTGGTAATGGTGTCGCCACCTTTACCACTGCCAAAAGAGTTAGTCCAACCCATTCCTTGCTCGGCAATGCCTGCGGCGGCGGGTTCTGCTCCTACATGCTTGGCGTCTCCGGCACCGTGGGTTTTACCAAAGGTATGTCCTCCGGCAATCAAAGCCACGGTTTCTTCATCGTTCATTGCCATTCGTCCAAACGTTTCGCGGATGTCTTTAGCAGCAGCCAATGGGTCAGGGTTACCATTCGGTCCTTCAGGGTTTACATAAATAAGCCCCATTTGTACTGCACCCAATGGGTTCTCCAGTTCACGGTCGCCTTCGTAACGTTTGTCATCGAGCCACTCATTTTCGGGTCCCCAGTACACATCTTCTTCAGGTTCCCACATGTCTTCGCGTCCTCCGGCAAAACCAAAGGTCTCAAAACCCATAGACTCAAGGGCGCAGTTTCCAGCAAGGATCATTAAGTCTGCCCAGGAAAGTTTTCTGCCATACTTTTGTTTTACAGGCCAAAGCAACAAGCGGGCTTTGTCAAGGTTGGTATTATCAGGCCAGCTATTGAGCGGAGCAAATCGCTGCATACCTGTTCCTCCTCCTCCACGACCATCGGCAATACGGTAAGTACCCGCACTGTGCCAAGCCATACGTATAAAGAGCGGTCCATAATGTCCATAATCAGCAGGCCACCAATCCTGAGAGTCAGTCATCAAATCTATGATGTCTTTTTTTACTGCAGCAAGGTCAAGGCTTTTAAATTCTTCGGCATAATTGAAGTCTTCGTCCATTGGGTTAGACAAAGCAGAGTTTTGACGTAGAATATTTAACTTTAGTTGGTTAGGCCACCAGTCGTGGTTTCTTGTTCCCCCACCTGCGGTTTGATTGAGCGAACCGTTTAAGAATGGGCATTTGGCTTCGTCGCCAGAAATAGTTCCGTTATTATTCATAATGCGATTGGTTTTGTTTTTTTTGATCTTGTTGGGAGTGAATTTAAGAAAATAAAGGAGGAATTCATGAAATTAGCTATCTATTTAAATTATTTTGCAATAGATAATATCTATAAGCAGTACTAAAATCATTGATGAAATCGTTTGGGGTATATTTTGATCTTTTCGTTGGCTATTGATTTTCAAAGAAGAAACTGAACTTGCCTATGGCTAGTACCTTACCCTCTAAGTAAATGCACCATTTATTTTGGATAAGATTTGTTCTCTGACGAACTTCAAAAATTGAGCGTAGCCATAGCTACGCTCAATTTTTGAAGTAAAGTCAGGGGGCAAATATCGCCGAAATAATGTATCAGGTATTTAGAGGTTGAGGTACTAGGCTCATTTTTAGTACTGCGAGTTACTTTACTATGTCAATAAATACAACCTTTATCAGAAACAATAATATGTGACAGCAATTATTCTACACTTACCATTGCTTCACTACAGCCTTGATTCACAAATATGTGGTTTATTAAAGAAAGGGTTAAATCATATAAACTGGCATTGGGGCAGCACGTTGCTACGAAAAAAAACAGCCATAAAAAAGGGCTGAGTACTATTTTTTATATAAAAAACGCTTAACTTATAGCTTTATCAAGGGTTTGGTTTTCTTATTTAAAATATGAGCATTGTGTTCTAAAGCATCTCAAAAAGAACTTTGTCAAAATCTTGGACTCTAAAGTGTAAAAACAAATTATGTACTCTACCCAGTTTTTAACTTCGTTGAGAGCTGATCGAAACCTTGAAAAGCACCGTTCCCAAGCTCTGTGAAGGAGCGATTTAGCTTTGCTGAGCACCGACTTCATCGGTATCTAAGGACTCGTAAACCCGGTTGTGGAGACACAAACCGAGGCGAAAAAATAGTAGGGTAGAGTCCAAATCATGAACAAGTTCTTATAGAAAAACCATTGCTTCACAAGGGCAAAAACTACATTGATTGTAAAATAAGTAGATATAAAAAATGAAAATAAAGGTAAAGCGGGAAGAAAATGAAATATCGCAAAAGAGAAGCATTTTCGATAGAGAGAGACAGAAAAATAAAAATGCGCTAAATACTGTACAACCCAACCATAACATTAAGCCTGTTGTCAGTGACAAAACTGTTCAAGCAATATATGCCAAATATACCAAAGGAAGTACCTTTCCTTATGCCAAGCCCCCACATAACAAGCCACGTATATCTAAAAACACCTCAAAAAAACAAGAGAAAAAGAAGAAGCATGGGTTAGTGGCTGTTGCCGAACCTGAAGAATTCAAAAAAGCCATTACTTATCTAAAGCAATCTCCTACTGCCACTAAGGTAATTAACTACCTGGAAAACTTAAAGGTGATTACAAAAGTGCAAACTAGCGACTCATCTAGGTTTGATTTGTCAAAAACAGAACAAGTGCAGGGCGAAAACTTGATTCGATGGTATTCACATACAGGCTTGGTCGTAAGTGATGCCAAAGGTTTTAAAGACCGTAGTAAAAAACGCGTTGATAGAACACTTAAAACCCTGGGCTATCAATCGCCAGCCCTAGGACTCATTCACGAAATGACACATGCGGCTATTGAGCATGGTTACCTTGAGACTTATGGCTTGACTTTAGAAGAAAATGTTGATAAAGACAAACACGATAGTGCTGAGCACAAATTTATTGTAGCCCTGGAATGGCAGGTCATTGATGAGTTGAAGAAAGCAGACAAGAATAACAAAGAAACCAAAAGGGAATACTATAATTCAGCCTCTAGTCATATATTAATGAAAGATGGTCCTACTTCGGCCGATAGCCCAATTAAACATATCTTAGATCTTCATTCTAGAGATGAGCACCTAAGGTTGATAAAGGTTTTTGAGGAGCGAAAAGAAGCACACAAAAAATTATACGAATCAAACAAAAACTAAACATGAAACATATTGACTTTACCCTGCGCCACTTTCTGGCTTTGTGTAGTATACTTTCATTATTATTGCTTGCCCCCACCTTGGGCTATGCTATCCCAAAAATAAAAAAAATAGATATTTATGTAATAAATAAGCTAAATAAATTTTCGGTAGCTCCTACCGAAGATAAGTTAACAAGACCTGGTCTACATACCCAGTATACCCTGGTAAACGAAAAACATTTTGGACCTTTTCAAAAAATAATTGAACAAGTACCTGATAGTATCAAAGCAAAAAAAAGATTTCTTTATGGCATCACAAAATTAGTAGCCCAGGTGTTTTACACCGATGGTACGTCTGTTTCGCTTGGGACATATATTACGCTACGCTACAATGGACATTATACTAATATAGCCTCTCAGGAGTTTATAAATGCCTTGAAGCCATTTATCTCTCCTACATTGAACTGGCACTCTGAAAAACTTAATCAGGAATACCTTCATTATGGAAGTAGGTTTGATGGATTTATTGTGAGGTTTTCGGAGAAAGCAAAGCAATTTATCAATACCAAAAAACTGCGTCAACAATACTTCAGTCCTCAAGAATATAAACAAGCTTTTGAACCTTTTAATGACGAGATGTTGTTGGGTATCGACTGGCGAAAAAGAAAAGTAGTATCCATTAGTTTTTCCTCACAGGATGAGCCTCATATCCAACAAGGTGAAATGCCTTTGGCTTTGTATAAAAAGTATAAGAAAATCATACTTGAGCAATTGACAGTCAAAGAAGTGCTCAACTTATATCACATCCAAAGCGATATAATTTATAAGGCAGTATTTTATAAGTAGGAAAAAAACTACCCCTATAGTCTAAAGTTAGTATCAATAGGGGTAGTTTTTTGATTGGGTGTCTATAAGAGTATGTTTAAAAATCATAATCTGGGCTAAAAAAGTGATTTTTACGCGCTGACTTCGTTAATTTTTGCGTCAATAGCTAAAGCTATTAGCTTAAAAATATATCTCGCCAGCACAAAAAACTCATCATTTTTAACTCCGAAGACACGCTTTAAACATACTCTAAGTATTAACGGTCAAACAGCACGCGTTCGCCTTTTTTCGATTCGTCAAACTTGCCTTCGGCATAAGCCAAATGCCCTGATACTATAGTATGGGTAATGTCTGAATGGAACCCTTGCCCTTCAAGTGGCGACCAACCCGCCTTGTATACAATGTCTTCTTTTTTGACGGTAGTGGTTTTGTTCAGGTCTACCAGCACCAGGTCAGCCCAATAGCCCTCGCGAATGTAACCGCGTTTTTCTACCTCAAAACAGATGGCAGGAGTATGCGCCATTTTTTCTACTACTTTCTCCAGGGTTAGCCTGCCTTCGCGTGCCATCTCAAGCATCATTTGCAATGAAAACTGCACCAGTGGCAGTCCTGCGGGCGCTTTCCAGTAATGGTTTTGCTTTTCTTCCCAGGTGTGGGGGGCGTGGTCGGTGGCTATAATGTCTAGGCGATCATCGTTTAATGCTTCCCATAATGCTTCACGGTTGCTTTTTTCTTTAATGGCTGGATTGCATTTCATCTGTGAGCCCAAAGCATCGTATTGGCTTGCTTCAAACCATAAGTGGTGTACGCACACTTCAGAAGTAATGCGTTTTTCTGCCAATGGAATGTCGTTGCGGAAAAGCTCTAGTTCCTTGGCAGTAGAAATATGCAAAATATGCAAACGACTATTGTGTTTTTTTGCAAGTTCTACCGCAAGGCTACTCGATTTGTAACAAGCTTCTACATCTCTTATTTCGGGGTGGGCACTCATAGGCACATCATCGCCGTATTTTTCTTTATATACTGCCGATTTAGCTCTTATGGTGGCTTCATCTTCACAATGGGTAGCTACCAATATAGGTGCCTGACTAAATATTTTTTCTAACACTTCGCGGTTGTCTACCAACATGTTGCCCGTAGAAGAACCCATAAATACTTTGATGCCACACACTTTTTTAGGGTCGGTTTTTAACACCTCTTCTATATTATCGTTAGAAGCCCCCATAAAAAATGAATAATTGGCAAGTGCCACCTCTGAAGCCCGTTGATATTTTTGCTCCAGTAGTTCCTGGGTCAATGTATTGGGTACTGTGTTGGGCATTTCCATAAAGGTAGTCGTTCCTCCTCTCACTGCGGCTTTTGCCTCGTGGTAGAGGTCTGCCTTGTGGGTAAGCCCTGGCTCACGAAAATGTACCTGGTCGTCTATCACTCCTGGTAATAAGTGTTTGCCTTTAGCATCTATGTGCAAGTCGGCTGTAGTGCCCGACAAATCTTTCCCTATTTTGTCAATCAAACCATCTTTTATCAACACATCTTTTTCTTCGGTAGTCCCTTCGTTTACTACCAGCGCATTGGTTATTAGTATAGTTTTCAATATGTTTTTGTTAAATCGTTCAACAAATAATTTGGTTGAGGAAAGTTAGAACGAAAAGCCTGAAACCACAATAGAATCAACGAAAATGTGAGGGCATCCCCCACGGTACTGCTACAATTCACAAGGTGGCTTTATAAAGTCCAATGTTTTGGCAGTTCCCCTTCAAAAAACGCTCTCCTGCCATCAAGCAGGCGTAAATTCAGGAAAATATCACCAAAAAACTACATTACTTTTTATCTTTGCAAAAGTAACCTCCTCACCTCATACTTTTACTTTTATGTCACAGGCCATTTACCATCAAGACCTAACCACTCTGATTAAATATGAAAAGATATTGCCCAATCATTTATCTTTACTCAAAGAGATTGCCGCTTGCTACAGTAATATAGGAATGTATAAACTGGCGGTTAATTACCATAAAAAAGTAGCCAAGGTTGCCCCCAACGATATAGAGAATGTACTGCTGATGGCTTTGGCATATTACCACAACAATCAGTTTTCGAAGGCACTCAAACATTTTTTAGTAACAGATAAGCACCAGTGCCTCAACAACATACACCTTGCGTTTGCCGGGTATTGCTACCAAGACACCAACAACTACAAAGCGGCACTCACATACCACCTCAGGGCATTTAAGGCATTGCCTACAGATGTGTGGAACCTGGGGCATATTGGTTACTGTCTGCAATGGCTCGAAGACTTTGACCAAGCAATGGAATACTATAAAATAGCTGAAAAACTCAACCCAAATGAAGATGTAGTTTTGATGAATATTGGATGGATCAATCTGGTGAAGGGCAACCTGAAAGAGGCTGATACATATATCAAAAAAGCCCACCAACTTGCTCCTTATGATGCCCATACATTGATGAACCTGGGGCATATTTGTATGATTAAACAACAGCCTGACAAAGCACACCATTATTATAAGGAAAGTATCTTAGGGTTTAGCAACAAAGAGGAGTTCGTTCAACTGATGCGCGAAGATTTGCCTTATCTTACCCAATACCGCCTTGACGAAGAAGCCATAGAAAAAGTGAACAGTCAAATGATTAAGCATTACGAGCAAAACAATTAAAAATTTCTTGGTATAAAACCCAACAAACCAGCGTAAATTATCGTGAATTTATAGTGAGGGTCTTACATACTTCATACTATCTCAAAACACTATATAAATCTACTACTCCAACAAGGCACGTTATTCCTAAACTAAAGACCTTTCTTTATAGTTTTATTTACAGAAATCAGGCAAAAAAGTAAAAAAATACTCGGATTTAAGAAAAACTACTTGATGTAAAGAACTCATCAAATGACGTTTTTTTTCAGATATATCCTGTTGTATTTTTGCATTATTATTTTTTTATCAAAACAAGCCTCACAGGTTCTTTTGGTTAACCAGAAATCGTTCATTTTAACAAACAATTTTGCCCATGTCTACCGTGCAGTTTAAACAAGAACTTTCTCAATTGCTCCCTTATGAGGAACTGCTTCCCTCTCACTTTGAGCTATTGCACACGATTGGGGTTTGTTACTATCACCGTTATGACTACCGCAAGGCCATTACTTACTTTAAAAAAGCTGAAAAAACTGCTCACGACAAAAAACTGGATTTCAAGAAGTTAGGCTATGCCTATCAACAAATAAAACAACACAAAAAAGCCATTGATTGCTTTAGAAAGGTAGAACCTGAATACCCTGAAGACAGTTGGCTGATCCGCCGTATGGCAATGGCTTACCAAGGTGCCCGACAATACAAAAAATCTATTGCTTATTTTATTAAACTTGACCAGCTCAAGCCCAACGATACCTATGTGCTGGATAGCATAGGCTGGAACTACCAACAACTCAACGATTACACATCGGCACTGAAGTATCACCTGAATGTATATAAGGTAGACAACAAAGATCCGTGGAACCTTGACAACATTGGGTATTGTTATATGAGCATCAAAAGTTACAAAAAAGCGATGACATTTTATGCCCAGTCACTGGCAGTAGACTCAAGCAATGCCTGGACAATCAGACAAATAGGTTGGGTACACTTTGTGTGTGGCAACCTCAAAAATGCATTAAATGCTTATCGCAAATCTTATAAAGTTGACCGAAAAGCAAGCCCTCAATCTCTTATGAACACCGGGCATGTATACTATTGTAGTGGGCAAAAAAAACAAGCAAGAGAATATTATAGACGTAGCTTTGAAGCTTTTGAAAATAAAGAACGTTTTTTTGCTGATATGGACAATGACTACCCAATGCTTTTGCAGTATATACAACTACCCACCAAGGAATTTGATGCCCTAAAAGAAAAAATAACCACGATGTAGAATATGGCGCTAAAAAACGCCAACTTTTCGAAACATTCTTTAGTTTAAAATACTGGAACGAAGCTTGAATACAAGCTCACCAAGCCATTTGGTGTGTTTTATTGCCTAAAAGTTACCCGGATAAACAGCCATATTACCACCATAAAGCAATTAATTAGTTTAATCATTCAATTTCAAAACGGTTATTGATGGGATTTTTATAAAAAGGATATAATTTAGCGATTCAAATCAAACGCATCAATGTCTAAGGCAACGTATAAAATAGAAATTAAAGCCCTGCTCGTGTATGCCGAAATACTTCCTTACCATCCCTATGTTTTCAGGTCATTGGGAAGCTATTACAAAGAGTTATACCAACACAAAGAAGCACTCACGCACTTGCTAAAGGCAGAGGAGTTAGGTATACGAACTGTTGACAACCTCAAAGATATAGCACATTGCTACCGAAGGGTGGATAACTTTTCTAAAGCGCTCGAATATTACCTTGCATCTGAGCAAAAGCAACCCCTTGATGTGTGGGAGGTACAAGATGTTGCCTATTGTTACCGTCAATTATCAGATTTTAAAAAGTCTATGGAGTATTATCAGAAAGCTGCCGTACTCAAACCCAATGACTCATGGATTTTAGATAATATTGGCTGGTGCTACCAAAAGTTTGATGATTATGCGAACGCCCTGGAACACCACCTGAAAGCCTACCAACTGGCAAACAAAGACTCTTGGACTTTACGAAATATAGGGTTTTGTCACCAAAAACTGCTTCAATACAAAGAAGCCATTACCTATTATGAAATGTCGCTACAACAAGAACCCAACAATGCATTTACATTGCGTAAAATAGGTTGGTGCTATGTGGTAGAAGGTAAATTTGACAAGGCACGCAAGGCATTAAACCAAGCCATTGACGCTGAGCCCGAAAATGATATGAACTGTTATGCCTGGATGAACCTGGGGCATACTTATTGGCAGGGCGCTCACCTACACCTGATCCGGGACTGCTACCAGAAAAGTGTGTTGATATACTCTCCCAATGACTTTATCAACGATATGAACGCCGATTATGAGCGCATTGCCAAACATACCAATGTATCGCTTGAAACTTATAATCAAATGCGTGACGAGGTGGTTGATTGGAAAAAACAGCAAGCAGATTCTTGAGAATTACGAGTTTTTTCAATTACGAATTGGTTAATTACGAATTACGAATGGGTCAATTACGAATGAGCACGAGGCGATGCTTAAAACTATGGTCTACCGACTTTTAACTACCGATTTCATAAGTATCCTGTTTATCAGCACTTTAATTTTATATTTTTTCTAGTTTCAAGCCCATTTTTCGGGCTTGTCTTTCTAAGGCTTTGAGTTTTCGTTTTCTGTTTTGCTCTTGATATTCCTCTGCTGTTTTTCCCCGATATGGTGTTTTGTATTTCATCATATTGTAAAAAATAGTAGCTAGTTTTCGGGCAACTGCCTGAACAGCAATCCCTGAACCTTTTCTAAGACTTAGGTTCCGATATAAGGCTCCCAAGTGACATTTGCTATTATTGAGCCCCCAAGCAGCTAATTTAAATGCTTGATGTATCCGACTGTTATTCATATTTTTAAAATGCCCCAAGAGTTTATCTCCTGATATTTTTCTTCTGGGTGCAAGCCCTGCCCAACTCGTGAAATGTTTAGCATTTTTCCAATGACTCATATCAATTCCTGTTTCTGCTAAAATGTTGATAATCGTATTTTCTGAAAAACCATCTACTTCTGTTAAATCGACCCCAGTAATATCTTTGAGATAAGAAGCAGAATCAAATGAATATTCATTCTTCCTCTTTGTTTTTTTTTTACTCGGCTTTGCCAATCTTCCTTTGCCACAATTTCTCCTGTATCCCATTTATGGAGTATTTGCTCTATTTCTGTCTCACATTCATTGATTTGTTTCAGGACAAAATCATAGGCACTAAGCGCTTGTTGGAGAGAAAATAAGTGCGCTTTACGAAAGTTCCCTTCAAGTGATAAAGTAAACTCTTCTTTGGTGGCTTTGAGTGTTTTATTATGAAGTTTTGCCAGTTCTACACTGGAGTGCTCTCCTGCTGCAATAGCACGAATAACCTTCATTCCTAGTTTACCTTCAATATCTGAAATCACATTCTGTATTTTGACATTCATCAGCTGCAAGGCTTTACCTACATGTTGCATGTGTTGCACTTTTTGCTTGGTCAATTGTTGCCGCTGGCGTACATAGGTGCGAAACTCTCTGACATCCTGTGTAGGAATAAAAGAAGCAGGCAATAATCCATAACTATGTAATGTATGTATCCAACTACAATCAGAAACATCACTTTTGCGTCCACTTACATTTTTAGGATAACGAGCGTTTACTAAGACCACATCAAAACCTCTGTCCTCAAGAATTTCATATAAACTTTGCCAATATATACCTGTGGCTTCCATTGCCACACTTTCTATCCCCAGTTCACTAAACCAATCTGCCATGCGATGCAAGTCTGCGGTAAAAGCACCAAAGTTTCTGATGTTATCTTTTGTCAGGTGTGGTGAAACAGCTGTATAATGTATATTGTTTGCAATATCTACCCCGGCCACTTTTAACCTAACCTTGGTTAGCTCATCAGACAAATTCACCTTTTTAGAGGCTTTGCTACTTTTTATTTTAGTCTCCGATTTTTTCATCACAGATTAATGCACTAAATTGAACCTTTATTGAGTAAAAAGAGGGTTTGACAATAGGTTATATACATGTAATATTCTTTTAAGCGGGGTAAAGTCTCTGTCAAGACTTTCCACCATTAGGGGAATCATTGAACCTATTTGCACCAAGCTTTTAAGCGAGCTTTAAAGCATCACTGCACTAACGGTGTCTGACAAACCCTCTTCTTTACAAATATCTATACTATTTGAAGTAATCAAATAATACTGCAACTTAATAAGCTACTTGTCTTGGCTATACGAATCCTTAGGTAGTTGCCTGGGGAACAGGCAAACCTGTCGGGGCTTTTAACTACGCTTTTTGTAAGCTGCTGAAAATCAACGTGATACAAAAGTGTAGTTACCTGTGGAACAGGGTCTAGCTTGCGACTTGTCGCTTGAAGCTTGCCCCCTGTCGGGGCTTTTAACTACACTTTTTGTAAGATACTGAAAATCAACGTGATACAAAAGTGTAGTTACCTGTGGAACAGGGTCTAGCTTGCGACTTGTCGCTTGAAGCTTGCCCCCTGTCGGGGCTTTTAACTAATAAATTTATAACACACTGAAAACAAGTATACTATGGGTTTGTTAGTTGTCTATGGAACATGGTGTAGCACCGAATAGCGAATGGCTTCGCCCAATTCGTAATTCGTAATTCGTAATTCTCAAATTCGTAATTACTAATGTTCGCAAAGCGATGCTTAAACTATTAACTACCTTCAATGATTAAAATACACCACTTTAGATAAATCCTTATGATGAGTGAGCTTAGAGATGGTGCCGTAGTGCAAATCTAACCTAAAGGCGTTTTTTAGGGGAATGTCTAACACATGGCAAAGCAAGGTACGAATAACCCCGCTATGGGTGCTCACAATCACCTTTTCGGCATTGGTTTGTAGCAAATCGTCCCAAAAGCTCACTACTCTGGTATGCACATCCAAAAAACATTCGCCTTCGGGCACCCTATAATTTACAAAATCATTCATCCACGGGGCAAGCGTTTCTTGAGGTATATCGTTCCAGGCAGTTTGTTCCCACACCCCAAAATTCATTTCCATCAATCTATCGTCTACCTTCAGCTCATTGCCCAAAGTTGCTGCCAAATCGGTGGCAAGTAGGTGACAACGCTTAAGCGGGCTGGTATATACAGGGGTTTGCGCGTTGTATTGCCCTTGCAAAAAACCTTTGATTCGATTTCTTTCGCTGGGATAAGCGTCAATTACATCCAAATCGGCTTGCCCATAAGCAATGCCTTTGGCTATTTTGGGAGTGGTGTGTCGCACCAACCAGATTTCTTTCATAGGTTTTAGTTTCGGCTACAATATGAAAGAAATTCACACAAAAACCAATCAATTCTCTTCATACCAAAAGCTAACGGGTTGATACAGTGTATAAACATTGTAGAACAAAGGCAGTTTGTTTTTTACCAAATCATAGCGAATAAAGGCAAAGTCATAAATATTATCCATCGATAGCATTTGTTCTCCATTGTCTTTTACACTGCCATCGGGTTGGTAAATAAACTCTCGAAAAGTGAGCTTGTCTTTATAAATATACCCTTTGACACAACACCCCTCAGTGTTGTATAGTCTCAAAGTGTCTTGCGTCCACCTATTGTCTTTTACTTGCCCCTCAAACACCAATTGTTTTTTGAGGTTAAACAATTGTAACTTACCTTGTATTTTGCCTTTGCTTACTGGTACTCGTGCCTTGAGTTTTTTAAAAGGATAATTTTGCCAATAGCTCCCTTCTTGCAAACCTTTCTTAAATCGTATATCTACTTTAGGGTAATGCAGTTTCATACGCTCCAATATATTATTTTTAAAATAAAGCGAGTCTACTACATCGTCTTGCAAACCCTTATAGCCCTTGGCGAGCCCCTTTAGTTTGCCGTTTTTCATCATACCCCGAAAAAGCGTGGTCACTTCATCCATCGAATAAAAATAACAAGGACCTTGCAATACACCGTTTTCGTAATGTACTAACTCATAGCGATTCCAAGTAGTGTTTGTTGCCAGCCAATCTCCATGACGCTTGCCTTGGTCATTGTATTGGTTGTGTGTAGTAGATGATACCATACCTACTGGAGTATTCGCACAATAAGCCGTAGAGTTAGGTATATGCTCTTTGTCGTCAAAACTCAAAGGCTTTATTTTTTTAAGACTACCATCGGTACGATAGGTGATTTTTTGCTTGTACAAACCATCACGATTAGGCAAATAGGCAACTTTAAGCCTACCTCGTTTATATATTTTAGTGGTATCTTGCTCTATTCCATTTTTTAACTGCGCCTTGAGCTTCAGCCTTCCCTTTTTGTCCCACTCTTGATACTTCCCTTCCAGGCTATTTTTGTCAAACCTTCCTTGTATTGACACCTGCCCATTTGGGTAATAATAAGCAAATTTCCCATGACGTATTGAAATTTCTACCCAATACCCATAACGCCTCTTAAGCCGCCCATTGGCATAATACTTATAAATGGCTTTCAAATCACCGTGTTCCCACTCCCATATAATATTGGCAGGTTTTCCCTTTTCATCGTAAAGAACTGCCCTGCCATGATACTTGTTGTTTTTTATAGGAGCTATAGCTGCTAGATACTTTTCACCTCTCTTCGTAAACTTATACTGTTTTACTTGAAAAAGGACATCTTTATAAAAATACTCCTCAATATACACCCCAAAATTTGCCTCCATTTCGCCTTTCACTAAAGTATCCCTTTTTTGGGTGACTTTTGCTTGGGCAGAAGAAGAAAGGCTATAAAAACAATTTATCAACAGAAAAATAAATAAGTATATTTTGTTATCATTTTTTAATTCTAACATTTAGCCTAATTTGATTCGAACCTACCAATATCTTGGATTTTATAATTAAATGTCCAGTAAACTTATTATTACCACCACCAGGGTTTGTATGACTTTGAGTATAAATTGACAAATCCTGTACACCGTCTAAATCTGCTGAATTTACCTTAAAAGTACTCTCCTGTCCTGGCAGTGCCACCACATAATTGTTACCACTGCCATCAAACAGTAAGTCTTTAATTCCGTTGGTATTAGAGTCAGCATCAAATCGTCCAGATCTCAAGCTTACACGTATAGGATCACTTCCTACTGCAACCTTTATTTTTGCTTCAATACTTGTTCCTACCCCCCTAATGGTTGCGTTTTTTACTGCCGTAATTACACTATCATCAATTCTATCTAAAAATACCTTTTCTTCATATGGTTTAAGAAAAGGTTTGGTATGCGTCACCGTATTATTATAAGGCCGCCCTGTAGTCATCGATTTTTTATCATTTTCAGGTTTACCCTGCCCCTTATTTTTCGCTACCTGTCTTGCCCCTTCGTTAGAACTTTTAGCCAAATAGCCAGCTTTCTTAAGGCTTCTTATAACAACATCATATCCTTCTTTATCTTTTTTTGCAAACAATTAATTAATATAATTAACTTCACCATAATAAGCCTTTTTAATAAAACTAAGCTCTCTTGCTTGGTCAGCAGGTAATTTAAACTTTTTCATCACTCGCCTTTTTTGTCGATCATATTTTTTTTTCAGCTGTCGTAAAAGCTTTCTCTGTTTCCTTTTCAACCCATCACCTAATCATTTCCTCTTCTTCACGTTGTAAGAACATACTACGTTCATCACCCATGAGCACTGGAGCCTTTGGTTTCTTCTTTTTTGTAGTATTTAGAGCTTGCCTTCTTTGTACAACCGTCTGTTGTGCCAAATAATCGTTTTCCTTAGAATTTAAACGAGTATACATATTCTTTATAGTATAGTGTTAAGATAATTGTAAAAAAACTTCCTCTGACGAATCAACTTCGACCAAAAACATAAAATAGTCCATGGCTATTACTAACCCACCTGCCCACATAGGTTCATAGGGGGCTACTGCTGACAGGGCAACCACTTCATTTGTGAATAGCACACTTTCTTGTTTCATCCAGCGCAAATGGGCAAGCCGAGTAGAAAGATTATGCACCCCACTCAAGAACAGAAAAGTAGTTCCTGACGGAAAAACACCATCATAATGACCTCCCTTGATTAAACCGTGATTAGTAGATAAATCATCATAATACTTTCCCAGTTTTGACTCAAAAAAGTCAGGCTCAATATGTGCAGTCAGGCTCATTATCAATAATAAACGGTCGTAGAAACTCAGTTTATTTTTATACACAAACTGGGCATAAGAAGAGTCATTTGGCAAAAGCTGGGGGGAGGGTAATTGAGTAATATCTCGGACTTCGTAAAAGTTCTTCCAATATAAATTACGTTCAACAGTATCTATATAGTCTTGAATATTTTTGGCTTGATTTTGAGGTAATTGACTTACTAAGTTCTTAAGGGACTCTAGGTTCATCTCAGGGTTAAAACCCTCTGGAATATCAGTAAAACAACGAGGTAACCAACCCTTTACCTGACTTTGATAAACTGCTACTTTGTTATTGGGTTTTATCACTCTACAAGGCATATCTACCAACACCCAGTCTTTTTGTGCCTCTAGCAATTTACCTAACAGCGTACCTTCTTTAATGGCACATAAATGGCCTTGCTCCAAGACAAAACTTACTGTATCTGGTTGTTCACATAAAGTAATATACCAAGCAGTTTGCCCATCTTTATTTTCAGCCAATGTAAGCCCTTGTTCTGGATAAATTGACTGCTTATCTTTATTAGCAATAACCCCAAATTGAATAGAAGGCACATTTATTATTTTAGAAGAAAGATTATTTTGAAAATCCCGCTGGACTTGAATTACTTCCTCCAGCCATTCTAACTCTTTCTTTAGGTTTTGCTGATTGGGTGTTAACATCATTACTTGTAGTAATAGTAGAATATTTCTAATTTTTCTTCTATTAAGATAGTGCTTTTTAGATGATCAGCAAAAGATACCACGTGTTTTTTGGCTATGGTCAAATACCTACCCCACAAACCTCCTCACTACCAACTTTACCGCCCCTACATAGCCTTGTCCAAATAAGTTGACATGCACCAAGGTAGGATACAAATTATACAAATCTACCCTTTGGCTATAGCCAGGCTCCAAGGGGAAAGTCTGATGGTATGCTTCATAAAAACTTGAGTCAAATCGCCCAAACATCTCAGTAAAAGCAAGCTCTGCTTCGCGCAAACCATAATACACTGCGGGGTCTATCAAAGTCACCACCCCTTCGGCATTGTTCATTACATTGCCCGACCACAAATCGCCGTGCAAAAGGGCGGGTGCCTCGTGGGGCAATAGCTTAGGTAATTTGTCATAAAGCCTGTCTAACTGGCTACACAATGCCTGATCAATTTGCCTGGTATCATACGCCAGCTTGGTTTGTTGCCTGAGCCTATGCTCTATAAAAAACTCCACGCCATTTTTGGTCAATGTATTAGGCTGAGGCAATTTGCCTATATAGTTGTCGTGGTTAAGTCCAAATTGTGGTGCCGAGTGCCGATGCAAAGCTGCCAGTGAACGCCCAAAGTCTGCCCAAAAATCAGGAATACGTTGACGTGCATCAATCAATTCCAGTAATAAAAAATCTTGCCCAATGCCCAACACTTTGGGCAGGGCAATCGCCTCGGTTTTACGCAAAAGCTCCAGCCCCTGGGCTTCTTTGGCAAACATATCGGCGGGGGTTTGGGCATTGTATTTCAGAAAAAAACTACCTTCTACTGTGTGCAATGCCACCGCCTGATTGATACTACCCCCACTCAACGTTTGGTAATTATTAACCTTTAAAGATTTGCTCAGGCTCTGCGAGAGGACTTGTTCAAAAAAAATAGTTGATTGATTAGTCATTACGCTTCTTGCTGAATAAAGGCCAAAAAAGCTTGGTTCGACCGCTTCAAAACCTGGTACACGTTCTCGAAACCATCAATGCCTCCATAATAAGGATCGGGCACCTCTCCCCCCTTCTCTTGCTCATCAAAGTCGCGCATGAGCATCACCTTCGCCTTGATACTTTCGGGCTCTTGAGTCAACTGCATAATATTTCTGTAATTCGATTGGTCCATTGCCAGCACATAATCAAACTCGTGCAAATCTTGTGCTTCTACCTGGCGCGCCCTACTGGTAAGTTCTATGCCGTGTTTGCGGGCAGTGTCACGCATGCGCGAATCGGGCAACTCACCTGTGTGATAAGCCGCTGTGCCTGCCGACTCACAATAAATTTGGTCGCTGAGGTCATGTTGTTTTAGCAGATCAATAAAAACACCTTCTGCCATCGGTGATCGGCATATATTGCCCAAGCATACAAATAATACTTTTGTCATCATAAGGTTGGTTATTTTTCTGGCAAAATAGTATCAATGTACGCTGTACCCCAAATGTTGGGGAGGTTTATTTATGGTTTGTTAGTCGATGGTCGATGGCTTCTACAGCCTCAAGTCCTTAGATGCCGATGAATATCGGTGCTATTAGCCTTTAGCGTTAGTTTTTGAATCGTGCTGTTAACCCTTGTGGGTAATTTCACCTTAAAAAGTTACCATAATGGTAACTTTTTAATATATTTGTGTAATCAATCATAATTATAACAACAGTGAGAGTTATTGCAAGAAGAACATTAAGGGAGTTCTGGGAAAGCCACGCAGATAGTGAAGAAGCACTTAAATCGTGGTATCACGAAGCAGAAAAAGCTAATTGGGAAACCCCTAACGATATCAAACGGGAGTATCCCAGTGCTAGTATCCTAGTAGATAATCGCTTTGTATTTAATATTAAAGGTAATCATTATAGGCTGATTGTGCGGATTAACTTTGAAGTTAAAATAATTTGGATTCGTTTTATTGGTACTCATGCTGAATATGACAAAGTAAATGCAGATACGGTTTAATTGTGAATATCAACATCACTAAATATGCATAGTCTTTTATCATAAGGAGTTTACACCCCAAAACCTAATACAAATAACCTGTGCAGCACACATCCACTAAAACAAGGATTGAAACTTAAACTTAGGTCACTATTTGTACTAGTAAAATACTGCTGATATGTGACACGCTGTATTTTCCCCGAAACCTAATATCCCTTTACAACAAGGAGTAAGACATTGCTAAAAAAGATATTAAACTTGTACAAAAACCTACAAGATATAAATCCATTAAAACAAGGATTGAAACGTTAAATCAATATGAATCTTAAAGTAATAAAAACCGAAACAGAATATAACCAAGCATTAGAAAGATTAGAAGAAATTTTTGATGCTAAACCTGGAACTGCTGAAGGTGATGAGCTGGAGGTACTATCTATTTTGATAGATAAATATGAAAGCGAACATCATGCAATTGACTTGCCTAACCCTATAGAAGCCATCAAGTTTAGAATGGAACAATTAGGGCTTCAACAAAAAGATTTGGTCGAAATCATTGGCTTTAAAAGCAGGGTAAGTGAAGTAATGAATTATAAACGAAAGCTTACTTTAGAGATGATTAGATCAATTCACAAGAGTTTAAGTATTCCCACCAGTGTATTGATACAGGAATATTAAACCTACTGACCTAAGTCATTTACAAGGTTTCGAACGGCATTGCTTAGGTCGCCCTGCGGTAAGATAGTCCATTGTGGCTACAATGCTGCTTTCTTGAGCCTTGGTTTGCTGAAAGTGGGTACTTTAGTCGATAGCTTCTACAGCCTAAAGCTATTAGCCTTTAGCCATTAGCTTTAGGCTGGTTTGCAAGTATGCTACTGATTTTTAATGGTTTATAAAATCGGTAGACGGAAGTCTATTGTGACTACGGGATGGTAAATTTGGTAGGAAAGTCAAGCGACCACTTTAGGGCAATTGCTCCTCTTTTTAGTCAACAAATTATAAGCACTGGCAACCTTACCCCTGCCAAAACCCTTTCTGTGTTTCAAGTAAATGGCGACGTTGATAACCTGGTACCTGTCAATGGAGGTACTTCTAAGGTAGGAGAGTTTTTGTCGGCTGAAAATAGTGCTTTAAACTGGGCAAAAACCTTTAATTGTAGTACTACTGCCGTCCAAACAGATTTAACCTGGAAAACCACCCAAGTAAAGTCGTACAGTTATACAAACTGTGACACCAACCATGAAGTAAGGTACATGATTGCCCTTGCTACTGGCCATGGTTTTGGAAATCAAGAAGTAGACAACCTCTTATTTAATGAAATATGGAAGTTTTTTCAACAACATTGAAACTGAAAACTGAGTAATCTGATAGGGTTGCTACATTTTTGCGGCTAATACCCAATTACCTAAACTTGACTCTGAATTGCACTTTTCCTATATCCAATGTTACCAGAAAGTTAAAATTTAACGTTTTTAGGCATTTTTTCAGAAATAGTTTTGGAATCTAATTTTTAATGCAATACGTTTGTGCAACATTTAACTGATAAAAGAGCAATGAACTTAAACATTCACCAATTTCTATTCAACGATAAAATCGCCGCCTCCAAGCGTTGCGCTTGCTGGTTTTGGTGTTGTATGTGTCGAATGGGAAGGTGAATTGTATTATATAAAAATACCAAAAATATAATCTCAAGCCTTCCCTTATCCACAGGGAGGGCTTTTTTATTCGATAGCACCGTTTCATAACATACGAAACTTTGTAAGAAAAAATAAAGCGTAAAGCCTTTTCTGTTGCAATTCAGGAAAGGCTTTTTTGTTGCCGTAGGTCTCAGAGCCCTTTCCGAAACTGCCCTAGGGGAAGCCAAGAAGAGCACTTAAATATTCAAATAAACCAAGTAAGACACTACGACACAATGCAAAGTTTTAGAACCGAATTAGAGGATTTGAACAACCCAATCGTTGAGAAAGACATCATCGAACTGGGCAATAAAATTCAATTATTCCATGAAGGGAAAATTGACGATGAAAAGTTTCGCAGCTTACGTTTGGCGCGAGGAGTCTACGGACAGCGTCAGCCGGGGGTGCAAATGATCCGAATCAAAATACCTTTTGGACGCCTCACTACCCAACAATTGGTACGCATTGCCGACGTTGCCGACGAATACTCTGACGGCAACTTGCACGCCACTACCCGCCAAGACATTCAGATTCACTATGTGAGCCTTGACCGCACCCCTGAGCTATGGGCACAGCTCGAAAAAGACCAAATTACTTTGCGTGAAGCCTGTGGTAATACTGTGCGTAATGTAACTGCTTCGGCAAGAGCAGGTATTGACCCCAACGAACCCTTTGATGTATCGCCTTATGCCCAAGTGGTGTTCGAATACTTTTTACGCAATCCGGTTTGCCAGGAAATGGGGCGTAAATTTAAAATTGCTTTCTCATCAAGCGAAGCCGATACCGCCTTTACTTTTATTCACGATTTAGGGTTTATACCCAAAGTGCGCACCAACGCCCAAGGCGAAGAAGAACGCGGTTTTAAAGTAATGTTGGGTGGTGGCTTAGGTGCTATCCCTCACTTGGCTAAAACCGGGGTAGAATTTTTACCCGAAGACGAACTGATCCCTTTCAGCGAATCTATTCTCAGGGTGTTTGATCGCTACGGAGAGCGTAGCCGTCGCCAAAAGGCCAGGCTTAAGTTTTTGGTAAAGGAATTAGGGCTCGAAAAAGTACTGGAGCTTGCCGAAGCTGAGCGCAAAGCTTTGCCTTACAAAACCTACCCGATCAACCGCGATATTTTACCAGAAGTAAGTCCTCCGGCACCACTAAACGGGGCTCTTGCCGGAATACAAATAAATAACCAACAACAATACGACCGTTGGCTTGCTACCAATGTATTTGAACAAAAGCAAGCCGGATTTTACGGTGTCTTTATTAAACTGTCTTTAGGCAATATGAACACTAAAACGGCACGTGAGCTTGCGCAAATTGTGCAAACTTACGCTGCCGATGATATTAGAATTACCATTAGCCAAAACTACTTGCTAAAGTACGTGCGCAAAGAGTCGTTGCCAGCCTTGTTTCAGGCGCTCGACGCGCTCAACCTTGCCCAACCAGGTTACGACAGTGTGGCTGATATTACGGCTTGCCCTGGCACCGACACTTGTAACCTGGGCATATCGAGCAGCACTGGCATTACCCGTGCTCTTGAAGAGGTAATCCACGCTGAATATCCTGACTTGATTCATAACCAACAAATTAAGATCAAAATTAGCGGTTGCCCCAACTCTTGTGGACAGCACACGCTTGCCACGATTGGTTTTCACGGAAGCTCTATCAAAAAAGGCGCCCTGGTGTTGCCAGCTCTACAGGTATTGTTAGGGGGTGGTGTAAGTGGCAACGGTGACGGCTTGGTAGCGGATAAGGTGATAAAAGTACCCAGTAAACGTGGCGTAGAAGTGCTGCGTGTACTACTTGCCGACTATGACGCCAACCAATTAGAAGGTGAGTATTATACTGATTATTACCGTCGTTTGGGCAAAAAATATTTTTACACCCTACTCAAGCCTTTGGCAAACCTCGACAACCTGGAACAAGACGATTTTCTTGACTGGGGACACAACGATCCTTTTGAGGTGATCAAGGCAGTAGGCGAATGTGCAGGGGTAATCATTGACCTGGTGGCTACACTGGTATACGAAACCGAAGAAAAATACCAAACTGCTCAGCAAACGTTTAACGAAGGGGCTTACGCCGATGCCATTTACCACGCTTACAATACTTTTATCAATGGCGCCAAGGCTTTGCTACTGGGCGAAGATGTAAAAACCAACGCTCAGATTACAGTGATGAAAAAGTTTGAAGAGCATTTGGGCAATCAGGCTGAATTTACCTTTGAAGGTGGTTTTAAAGCACATGTATTACGCATGAACCAACACGAACCCACCGCTGAGTTTGCCAAAGAGTACATTGAGCAGGCGGGAGATTTCTTAAATAAAATTAAAGCTTATCGTGGCAAGCAAATAGCGGAAACAACCTTATAAATAACAAGCTTAGAGCAACAAGCGACAAGTTACCACTGCAAATATACTTGTGGCTTGTTGCTAAATGCTTGCCACTCAAAGACAACACTATGAACGCTTTTTTAAACAATACAAACACTACATTATACCAGGGGGCTTTGAGCCAACGACGCACCCTCAAGCCCAAGCTTACACTAGTGGGCGCAGGTCCTGGCGACCCCGAACTCATTACCCTGAAGGCTATCAGGGCTTTGGCAAACGCCGATGTGGTACTATACGATGCCTTGGCAAATCCGGCTTTGCTGGAGTATGCTCCCAAAAATGCCCTCAAAAAATATGTAGGCAAACGCGGAGGTAAAAAATATTTGTCACAAGATCAGATCAATCAATTGATTGTAGAGGAGGCTTTTCAACACGGGCACGTAGTGCGCCTTAAGGGAGGAGATCCTTTTGTGTTTGGTCGCGGACATGAAGAGTTGGCTTTTGCCCAATCGTTTGACATGGACACCGAAGTAGTGCCTGGCATCAGCAGCTCGCTTGCCGTGCCTGCGCTTAAGCAAATTCCTTTGACCAAGCGTGGCATCAACGAAAGTTTTTGGGTGATTACGGGTACTACCAAAAAACAGGAAATATCTCAAGATATGCCTTTAGCGGCACAATCATCGGCTACGGTCATTATTCTGATGGGAATGCGCAAACTCAAAGAAATCGCCGCCATATTTAGCCAATATGGCAAACAAAATACGCCCGTGGCAATCATTCAGAATGGAAGTTGTGCCAACGAAAAAACTGGCTTTGGCGAAGTACATAACATTGCCGCTATAGCGGAGCAAAAAGGCTTAGGCGCTCCGGCAGTCATTGTGATTGGCGAGGTGGTAAGGCTGGCAACTTCGGCTCCGGCTGAATTTAAAAATTTGGTAAACCAACAGATCAACACGGGCAACTATGGCAACTAATACTCTAACCGAAAACACAGGCAACAATTTGTTTCCTATTTTCTTGAAACTGCACCAATTAGACATTTTGCTGGTGGGGGCAGGCAATGTAGGGCTCGAAAAACTTTCGGCGCTGCTCAAAAACAGCCCTGAGGCTAATGTAACCGTGGTGGCAGATATGGTACTGCCCGAAACCCGTGCTTTGATTGGGCAACACCCTACAGTAAGTTTGCTTGAGCGCCAATATGAAACCCACGACTTGAAAGACCGCGACTTGGTGATTTGCGCCACTGACAATCAACCATTGCACCAAAGCATTCGCCAACAGGCGCGTGGGCAAAAAACCATTATCAACGTGGCAGATACTCCCGACTTGTGCGATTTTTATTTGGGGTCGGTGGTAAAAAAAGGAGATTTAAAAATAGCCATTTCTACCAATGGTAAGTCGCCCACGCTGGCAAAACGCATGCGCCAGTATTTTGAGGCTACTTTGCCCGATAATATTCAAAATCTGCTGAACAATTTACACCAGTTTAGAAACCGCCTTAAGGGTGACTTTCAGCACAAGCTGGAGACCCTCAATGCGCTTACCGAAAATATGGTGGCAAACGAGGCAAATACCTCAACAGAAGGAAAACAAAAACAACAAAAGCAGGCTGAAAAGTCGCACAACGCATAGTGATAAATTTAGAGAAGGTACAAAAGGCTTTTACATGGCATATTCGCCGGGTGGTATACACTGCAGCAAGTCTTTTTTTGGTGAGTCTGGTCATCGTGTTTCTTGTTAACCAACCTCCGGCGCTGAGCAAGGCAATTCAACAAATCACCCCTCACCTCTCCTGGAGTTTTGTGGGCTATATTGCCATTGGTTTTGTAGTACAAACCATTGGGGTGGCTTATGGGCTCATTACTTCTACCATATTGCTGAGCCTGGGCTTGCCGCCTATTTTGGTGAGTAGTAGTGTACACGCCACCGCAGTATTTACCAATGGTACGTCGGGCTGGGCACACTACCGCATGGGTAACATCAACAAGAAACTTTTTTGGCATTTGCTCATTCCGGGCATTGTGGGGGTATTGCTGGGTACATTGTTGCTCACCAGCATCAACGGTCATCTGATTAAACCTTTTGTAGCAGTGTACATGTTGGGCATGGGCATCGTGGTTTTTTCGCGTTCGCTCAAAAAGAAAGTACGCAAACAAAAGACTCGAAACATTACACCGCTTGCTTTGGTGGGAGGGTTTCTCGACGGGGTAGGTGGCGGTGGATGGAGCGCCTTGATTACTTCTACGCTCATAAGCAAAGGGCGCACTCCACGCTATACGATTGGCACAGTAAACACCGTGAAGTTTTTTATTGCGGTAATTTCTACCGGAGCATTTTTGAGCCTGGTACACCTTACCCCAAAAGACTGGATGTTGATTGCAGGTTTGTTGATTGGCGGGGTGCCAGCGTCTTACTTTTCGGCTTTTTTAGCCGCCAGGCTTCAGTCTAAAATGCTGATGCGAATTGTAGGGGTGACAATCATTTTATTGAGTAGCTATATGGTAGGAAGCGTTTTTTATGCCTCTATTACTTGATCGTTTTATAGATGGCTCTATTGTTTTATGGTTCGCGAAGCGAAGCTCAAAAACTACCAGCCATGGACTTCTATCTACCAGGGGCACCGATATGCATCGGCATCTGAGGACTTGCGGCTGTAGAGGCTCCCAACTCCCAACTCCCGACTATTGACTATTTAACTAACATACATAAAAAATGAACGAGTTATTAATCATCTTTTTAGTGGGCGTTGTGCCTTGTCTTATTGTAGGAATTTGGCAAACCAGTGTGGGCTATCTGGTGATTAGTCGTGCACTGCAAAGCAAAAGCTGGCAAAAAACCAATGGAGTGCTTACCGCGAGTATAGAGAGTACTGCCGATGAGGTAGACTTTAGTGCAGTAGCTCCTTTAAAGGTTGCCTACCGGGTAGATGGACAAATCTATCATTGCCGAAAGGTAAATTTATACGAAAACTGGAAAAAACAGGCTCAAGCTGCCCAACAACTACAAAGTGAAAACTTTGTGCCAGTGTATTACAACCCTAAAAACCACCGGGAAGCAGTCATAGAAACAGGACTGAAACCCGTATACTGGTTGCCAGTAGCACTGGGTATTAGTAGCCTGACAATGGCCTTGGCGGGGGTATATTATTTAGTCTTTTAATATAATCGAGAGTCAATGGTTGGGAGAAGTTGCAAATATGAGCGCTACCAACTACCGACCACTAACTAATAAAGCATTTAACTAACAATGGATAGTTCACAGTAGATTAACCTAGCAGCTAGAACCTGACTGGACTACCAACTAACAATAAAAATATGAAAGAATTAGCCAATATCAACACGCTTGCCGATGCGCAAAATCCGGTAAAGACGCTCAGAAACCTGGCTAAAGAGTTTGCCGGAAAGATTGCTTTCTCGACTAGCTTTAGTCTTGAAGATCAGGTAATTACTGATATGATTTTTAGTTATCAGATTCCCATTAGGGTATTTACCCTTGACACAGGCAGGTTGTTTAAAGAAACACACCAGGTATTGGAAGAAACCAACAAACAGTACAATCAAAAGATTGAGGTGTTTTTTCCAGAGAGCCAAGAGCTACAGACCCTGGTAAGCAATAAAGGAAATTATAGTTTTTATGATTCGGTAGAAAACCGCAAAGAATGTTGCTTTATCCGTAAGGTAGTGCCTTTGAACCGTGCCCTTCAGGGGGTTGAGTGCTGGATTACAGGCATTAGAGGTGGACAATCGAACAACCGCCAAAGCAATATGGATGTGTTAGAATGGGACGAAGGACGGGGCATTGTAAAGGCTCACCCGCTATTTGCCTGGTCGCTCGACCAAACCGAAAAATATATTTTAGACAACAACGTACCCTATAACAAACTGTATGACCATGGTTACCCCAGCATTGGCTGCGAGCCTTGTACCCGTGCCGTAAAGGTGGGCGAAGCGCTTCGCGCCGGACGCTGGTGGTGGGAAAACCCTACTAAGAAAGAATGTGGATTGCATAAATAGTTGGGAGTCCACAGTCGGGAGCCTCTACAGCCTCAAGCTTTTAGCCTTTAGCTTGAGGCTGCTTTACAAGCAACTTGCCAATTTTATAAAGCCTTGATTTTTAACTGTTGATAAAATTGGTAGATGGAAGTTCTTTAGTCAACAGTGGCTACGCTAAACTTGTAGCTTGAGGCTCCTGACTCCTGACTCCCGACTAAAAAAAATTTTGTCGTAGTATTTGACCCATAGACAGGGTTCAGTTTTTAAACTAAGTGATGGCGCAAATACAGGCAATTTGCCTGTACTTGCCTTAGCCCATAAATAGGGCTCATTTTTATTTATTTAATGCTTGCCACTGGGGCTCATTGCTCCTGGCTAAACTTTGAAACATTTAACAACGCAATAAGCAGTACTTAACTTACAGCTGCTATAAAAAAACACTTATGAAACAATATACTTTAGATTACCTGGATCAATTGGAGGCAGAAGCCATTCATATTTTAAGAGAAGTGGCCGGACAGTTTGAACGCCCTGCGCTGTTGTTCTCAGGCGGAAAAGACTCTATTACGTTGGTGCGTTTGGCGCAAAAGGCTTTTCGTCCAGGTAAGTTTCCTTTTCCTTTAGTACATATTGACACTGGGCACAACTTTGAGGAAACTATTCAGTTTCGAGATCAATTGGTGGAGAGCCTGGGCGAGGAGCTGGTAGTGGGCTATGTACAAGATGCGATTGATAGCAAAAAGGTAAAAGAACAAAGTGGAAAATATGCCAGCCGCAACTCGTTGCAGACTTATACGCTACTGGAAACTATAGAAAAACACGAGTTTGACGCTTGTATTGGTGGGGCTCGTCGCGATGAAGAAAAGGCTAGAGCCAAAGAGCGAATTTTTTCGGTAAGAGATGATTTTGGTCAGTGGCAGCCTAAGAAACAGCGCCCTGAGCTTTGGAACATTTACAATGGTAAAATAAACAAAGGCGAAAACGTGAGGGTGTTCCCGATTAGTAACTGGACTGAGTTGGATGTGTGGAATTACATCAAGCGCGAAGGCATTGATATTCCTTCTATTTATTACGCCCACGAGCGCGAGTGCATCGAAAGAGATGGGCAGTTGATGGCCAATTCGCCTCATATCAACTTAGACGCCAACGATGCTTTTACCAAACAAACAGTACGTTTTCGTACGGTAGGCGACATTACTTGTACTGCGGCGGTTTCGTCTAAGGCAAGCACTATAGATGAGGTAATAGAAGAAATCAAGGCTTCACGCATTACCGAGCGTGGCTTGCGCATTGACGACCAACAGTCGGAAGCAGCGATGGAGGATAGAAAGAAAGTGGGGTATTTTTAGTGGACAGTCAATAGTCGAGAGTCAGGAGTTGGTAGCCTTTAGAGTTGTAAGCTACTAGTGCACTGGAAACTAAATTCCTACCACATTATTCGGAGTCTAAGATCGTCAAAGAACAATACCGAGCTTTTCACGAGCTCAGCGTAGTTAATCTAACCAAATTGTTACTTTACCTACTCAGAAGCTAGAGTACTAGAACCTTGCAGGGCTATCAACTATGGTCTACTGACTAAAATATCATTTTTGCAAATTTAAGAATATCAGTCTAGAATTGGGAATCCAGAGATTTAGCGGGGCTAAAGACTTGTCGCTAAAAGCTTAAGGCTATAGAAGCTCCCAATTTTTAACTACGCTTTTTATAAGTTGCTAAAAATCAACGTGATAGAAAAAGTGTAGTTGCTTAGGGAACAGGGTGTACCTTGCACCTAGCACCTAGAACCTTGTTGGCGCTATGGACTACCGACTATGGTCTATGGACTAAAAAACTAAATAACATTTAACTAAAAACGAGAAAGTCATTATCATTATGGACATATTAAGATTTATCACTGCCGGGAGTGTTGACGATGGCAAGAGTACTTTAATTGGGCGTTTATTATACGATAGCCAATCTATTTTGGACGACCAGCTGGAGGCGATCAGCCGTGCCAGTAAAAACAAGCAGAATGGCGAAATTGACCTTGCCTTACTCACCGATGGGTTGCGCTCGGAGCGCGAACAAGGCATTACTATAGATGTTGCCTACAAATATTTTAATACAAGCAAACGCAAATTTATCATTGCCGATAGCCCAGGACATGTGCAATATACCCGCAACATGGTAACGGGCGCGTCTAACTCTGACCTTGCCATTATTTTGATTGACGGACGCAACGGGGTGATTGAGCAAACCCGCCGCCACTCTTTTATTTGCAACTTATTGGGAATCAGACATTTTGTGGTTTGTATCAACAAAATGGACTTGGTAGAGTATAGCCAGGCGCAGTTTGACAAGATTGTAGCAGACTACAAAGAAGTAACCAAAGGACTGGATATTCCTAACCTTACTTTTATCCCAGTAAGTGCCCTTGACGGGGATAATGTGGTAGAGCCATCGGAGAAAATGGCTTGGTACGAGGGTAAACCTTTGCTTAGGTTTTTGGAGGAAGTAGATATAGACAAAAAACCGCAATTGAGCAGCAATCGCTTTCAAGTACAGTGGGTCATTCGCCCCCAAACGGCTGACCATCCTGACTATAGGGGATACGCGGGCAAGGTGCTAAGCGGGGTATACCGTAAAGGCGATGAGGTAACGGTATTGCCTTCGGGTACACGCTCTAAGATAAAAGCGCTGGAAATTAACCAAGAAGAAATAGAAGAAGCTTTTGCTCCTATGTCGGTGGTATTGCACCTCGAAGATGACATAGACATTAGCCGGGGCGATATGATTGTACCGAGCCAGGCGAGCCTCTCTCCTACCCGCCAAATCACTGCCTCTATTTGCTGGATGGATACCCAACCGCTGGAACCTAACCAGTTTTATTTGTTGCGCCACAACAGCAACACTACCCGGGTGAAAATCAGCGATTTTGTGCACAAAATAGACATAGAAACTTTGCAGGAAACGACGGGTGCTGACAAGTTTGAATTAAACGACTTGGGGCAAGTCCAGTTAAAAACTGCTCAAGAGATATTGATAGATAATTATAAAGAAAACCCTGCCAACGGTAGCTTTATTTTGGTTGATGAACATAGCCATAATACTGTAGCTGCCGGAATGGTGGTGGCTGTAAGTTAGTTAAATGTTCAAAGACCTCGCCTGGCTTTCGGGTGGGGTCTTTTTTAAAAGAGTCGATAGCAGGTAGTCGGTAGACGATAGTTTTTTGCTGCTGTGCCTTTAAAGCTCAAAAACTATGTCTTGCCCTATCAACTCATCAACATTGATTGTGGGCAACAAAAACTTTCTAAATTCTGTCTTTTCTGTTTTAGCATATAAAACCCCTCTGGCTGTTCCTACTGTAAGCATTGCCAGATGAGCTGCAAACCCTTGTGGAATAACTATGATATTGTTGTCAATAAAAGTTTCCCAAGTACTTTCTGTAATATTAAAAAAGCATTCAATGGCTAAAATCAAAAATGGAATGTCTTTTTGAAGAAATTTTACATTAAATAAGGCAGAAACTATTTTATTTTCATCATCCAACCCAAACTTTACGTCTGCCTTCAAGCCTACTTTTTCTCCTTCATTAAAAGATGCTTCAACTATAGCAAACTACTCTATTGAAATATCTCTTAAAGCAAAACCAATACTTTTGTTTCTGACATTATGCTACTCTAAGGTTATAATTATTATTTGGGTTATATGTTTGCGTTTCCTCCAATCCATCATCAACCAATGTAAAACTTTCACTTTTTTTGGTTGTCTTTGGTGCTATAATAGATTCAAAAAATTGTTCTATATTTAGTGTAGAAGTTTGTTGAGGTACTTCTATCAACTTAATACCCAACGCTTTTTCAAACTTGACAATGTTTTCTAGTTGTAAATTTTCTTTTCCTTTAACAACTTTGTTTACATACTGTGGTGTAACACCCATTACTTCTGCCAACTCTTTTTGTGTTTTTGGAGCAATGTTATTTTCTTTATTGCTTCTCAAAACAAGTAAAATCTTGGTAGCAATAGCAAAAGACACATCTAGCCAAGCTTCATTTTCAGCCCTATATTTTGCCTTTTCTATCCAAGTAATATCTTTTTTTGAGTTTTCTTTTAATTTCTTCTTTATGCGTTCAATGCTCATAGGTTAATTGGTTTATTCCTATAAAGAATCTTCACTGGTTCTTGGTCTAAAATCAATTCCCAATTTTTCTTTCAAAAAATGTTTAAGGACAAATACTTCTATTTTATGTATACTTCTAGGGTTATCAAGAAAAAACTTTGTATAATCTCCTTCTGATGCAGGAGCAATAATTTGCATCTTTCTCTCCTCTCCTTTTAAATCCTTAACTATCTCATCATGTTTAATAGTCGTATCCCAACAAACTATCGAATACAGGTTTTGAAAAGAATGATTAAAATCTTTTGTAAGAAAAAACTTAAACTCAACATAATATAACTTAGCAGATGTTACTGGTGTTGTTGAATCACCCTTAGCAATTACATCTAACCCTGAATGTGTATCATAATCCAACATTTTAAAAGGGAAAATGTCTTTTTCTAATACAGATAACTGTAACACTAAAGCAAACACCCCACTTTCTCTGCTAGGCTCAACTAATACTATACTTTTATACTCGCAAATTTTTGAATTTAATATTTTCTTTTCTCTCCATTTAAATTCTTTCTGCTCTTTTTCAATCGTTTTGTATGCAGTAGCTTCTGACTCAAGCCACTCCATCTCAGTCCAATCATTACTTTCAATGATTTGATTATAAATGCTCCTAGCCTCATCTCTTATATCATCTAGTATTTCAGAAGGTGTATTATCAACAGATCCTCTATTAGCCGTAAGTCTCAAATCTTGGCAATTAAAAAATGCATGAAACTTCACATATTCACTCCCTTTCTTTGTTATCCACTCATTCTTTCTTTGAATTGGTATAAAATCTTTACACAACCATATCCCATACCGCTCTTGAACAGTATAATCACCCATTTTTCTAGGTTTGCCAGACCTTCTCAACATAGGGTTGACCCATTGTTTAACTTTATTACCCTCTATTGAAAAAGTTGCCTGATATGATATTTCAGGATGATTTTTTAAATGACCTTCCTTTATTATTTGTTTACAATAATAGTCTGGTGCTGAAACCATATACTTTTCAAAAAGCTTTTGTACAGAAGGGCTTTTCTCTGGAAAAACATGTCCAAACTTCAATTCCTCATATTTATCTTTACCAAAACCTTTTAAAAAAAACTTGGAATCTTGATGAACCGATATGCCATGCTTCAATTCAAAAGACCCAAACTTAGTAAACCATAAAATATAATCTTTTAAGTTTTCATGGGTAAACTTATCACGTCTATTATTATTATAACCGTATATAATAATCTCCGTCCCAGAATACTCTAAATCATCAATTTGTAAAACATCAACAATAGGAATATTTCTATCAAACAGTTTTTTGATTGGTTCATCCATAATAGCTCTATAACAAGGCGAGCCCGATTTTTGAGTAATAACTTCTATCTTAGAACTGTTAAAATAAACTTTAGTACCATGTCCTTTTTCACCTATATTCTCCTCTTTACCTCGGCTTAATGAGTTTCCTAAATCAAAAAATGATTGTAACCCTTGCTTATCCATGCCTAAACCGTCATCTTTCATGACTATCTTTAACACCTTTTCTCCATACCTTTTGACAACTTCAAAAGATATGTATACATTCTTTGCTCTAGCATCAAAGGCATTACTGACTGCCTCCCTTACTATATCCAAAGGGTTAGAAAAATCATTAGCAATCTCAATAAATTCTTGAGTTTCATCTACTGAAGGTTTTATTTCGAATTTTTCCATTTGTTTTTTTAAGTTAAAGGATATGAAATATCATTTAAAAACATCCCGTTCTTGCAATTTTAAGCAGTCTTCGCCTCAGTTTGTGGCTCCACAACTGAGTTTACGAGTTCAGTAAAGCTAAATCGCCCAATTGAAGCGCCTGTAAACAGTATTTTTCAATTTTCGAAAAAACTCGACAAAAGACTGTGACGGTACTTTTGAAAAATCTCAGCCGCAGTTTCACTGCGCTGAGCTCAATAAAGTTAAATGCTGGGTAGAGTACTTTGTAACAATTAAGCTAAAGGAAATAATTTACACATTCTTTAGCCTTATTATGCACTTTTGCAAGGTTAAAATTTCCGTGAAAAACTACAAGAGCTAACTTCAATGCCTAAAATATTTTGCTGGCATCCCCCTGCTGTTTTAAGTGTTCCGAAGGGTCGCTTGAAACTACACATAAAAAGAAGTCTTCGATCTTTACAAGACAGGCTTTCTAGCCGTATGGCTAACCTTTATGTCTAAAATATTTTGCTGTGTAACTCCATTGCTTTTGCCAACCCCTTTTGTGTTTAATAAAACCCCTCCATCACTCACAAAATACTGCCTAAAGAAAAAATAGCCCGATGACAAACACCGGGCTACCAACTTTGTCTCACAAGCACTTACTCCAGTATTACTACCAGGTCGTCTTGTTGTACCATTCCTTGTTCTAAAATAATTTGCTTTACTTTACCCGGCTGAGTAGCGGTAATGGTCGTTTCCATTTTCATGGCTTCAATCACAAACAATGGAGTGTTTTCTTTTACTTCGTCACCTCCTTTTACCAATACATTGGCAAGTTTTCCCTGCAAAGGGGCACCCACTTCTTTGTCGTTGCCTTGGTCACGCTTGCGATTACTGGCTTTTTTCACTTCTTGGTTTATATCCCTTACCTTGATCACCCTTACTTGTCCATTCAATGAGAATGACACTTCACGATAGCCCTCATCATCGACTGCTTGGCTCACAAACAATAGTTTGATCATCAAGGTTTTACCCTCGTCTAAACGTACCAGAATTTCTTCGTTGATATGCAAACCATAAAAGAAAGCATAAGAAGGCAAGTACACCAAGTTGCCAAACTGCTGACAAAAGTTGTGGTAATCTTCAAATACTTTGGGGTACAACAAATAAGACAGTAAGTCTTCAAAAGTATAGGGTTTATTGTAATTGTCGGCGTTGTATTTTTTGTCAAATGCGGCCCACTCCTGATCAAAATCGATGGGGCTCATGTGCTCATTGGCTCGTCCAGTGATAGGTTGGTTACCTTTGAGTACAATCTTGAGCATTTCTGCCGGAAAACCTCCTTTGGGTTGCCCCAAATCTCCTTTAAAGAAATTGATCACTGACTCAGGAAAAGACAAGGTATTTCCTTTAGCCAAGATGTCTTCTTTGGTTAGGTCGTTAGAAGTCATAAACATAGCAAAGTCACCCACCACTTTTGAGCTTGGGGTTACTTTGACAATATCGCCGAACAAATCGTTGGCAATGGCATAATTTTTCTTGATTTGCTCAAACTTATCGCCTAAGCCCAACGCGTTTGCCTGGGGGCGCAAGTTAGAGTATTGCCCTCCGGGTATTTCGTGCCCATATACTTCGGCGGTGCCAGCCTTGAGCCCCGACTCAAACGGGTAGTAGTACTCCCGAATTTGTTCCCAATAATGGGCATATTCGTTGAGTGAAGCAAGGTTGATGGGGTTATCGCGCTCGTGCCCTTGCATAGCCGCTACCAAAGAATTGAAATTGGGTTGCGAGGTAAGCCCCGACATAGAACTAAGTGCCACATCTACCACATCTACTCCGGCCTCGATGGCTTTGAGATAAGTAGCCGACTGAATAGAAGAGGTATCGTGGGTGTGCAAATGGATGGGCAAACTGATGTTTTTACGCAATTCGGTAATCAGTTTTTCGGCAGCATAAGGTTTTAGCAAACCCGCCATGTCTTTGATCGCCAATAAGTGAGCGCCTTCGTCTTCCAACTGTTTGGCAAGTTCTACATAATAGTCCAGTGTATATTTTTGGTTGTCAGGATCCATTATATCGCCGGTGTAACAAATACAGGCTTCTGCCAATGAGTTGGTATATTCGCGCACGGCACGAATGCTCACCTTCATATTTTCTATCCAGTTGAGCGAGTCAAAAATACGGAAAATATCAATGCCATTTTCGGCCGATTTTTCAATAAACTTCTCAATCAGATTGTCAGGGTACGCCTTGTAACCCACAGCATTAGAACCCCGCAAAAGCATTTGCAACAAAATATTGGGCACACGTTTGCGAATTTCCCGTAGGCGTTGCCAGGGGCTTTCTTTCAAAAAACGCATGGCTACATCAAAAGTAGCTCCTCCCCATACTTCCATCGAGAACACATCGGAATGAGCCTTGGCGTAGCTCTCGGCTACCCGTACAATGTCTAACCCACGCATGCGGGTGGCAAGCAATGATTGGTGTGCGTCGCGGAAGGTAGTATCGGTATAATGAATTTTCTTTTCGTCTTTGAGCCACTGTACAAACCCATCACGCCCCAACTGGGTCAACTTGTCTTTAGTGCCTTCGGGTGGTTTGGTATACTTGGTAAAATCAGGCACTTTTACAATATCAAAGTACTTGGTTTTGTCTACATAACGCACATCAGGGTTGCCGTTTACTACTACATCTGCCAAATAGTTGAGGATGCGGGTAGCACGATTGAGGCGTTGTGGTACATTAAACAAGGAAGGGTTATTGTCGATAAACTTTACGGTGGCTTTGCCCGAAGTAAACTCCTCGTTGGTAATTACATTGAGTAAGAATCCCACATTGGTTTTTACCCCTCTTACCCTAAACTCTTCCAAGGCACGGGTCAGGCGTTCGCTGGCACCTTTGAGGGTACGCCCCCAGGCAGAGACTTTTACCAACAAAGAATCGAAAAATGGCGAAATAGAAGACCCGGCATAAGCGTTTCCGGCATCGAGGCGAATACCAAAGCCAGAACCGCTGCGGTAGGTATTGATGGTGCCATAGTCGGGCTGAAAGTTGTTTTCGGGGTCTTCGGTAGTAATACGACACTGAATGGCGTGCCCATGACACTCTACATCGGCTTGCGAGCTCAAACGTAGTTTTTGGTCGGAAAGCGGGTGCCCCTCGGCAATCAAAACTTGCGAACGTACAATGTCTATTCCGGTGACTTCTTCGGTAATGGTGTGTTCTACCTGAATACGAGGATTTACCTCAATAAAATAAATGTTCTCGTCGGAATCTACCAGAAACTCTACCGTACCCACATTGTTGTAGTTTACGCTTTGGCAAATACTGAGGGCGTATTGATACAACTTGTCTTTGGCAGCCTGCGAGAGGGTAATACAAGGCGCTATTTCTACTACCTTTTGGAAACGGCGCTGCACCGAGCAATCACGCTCGAACAAATGCACCATGTTGCCGTGGTTGTCTGCCATGATCTGCACCTCGATGTGTTTGGGGTTTTCTACGTACTTTTCCAAAAACACTGTATCATCACCAAAAGCTTTGAGGGCTTCACTGCGGGCTTCTTTGTAGGCTTTGGTCAGTTCTGCATCGTTTTTTACCACGCGCATTCCACGTCCTCCCCCTCCAGCAGAGGCTTTTACCATAATCGGATAACCAATGTGTTGGGCTTCTGACAAAGCAATGTCTACTGAGGTAAGTTTTTGCTGACTGTCGTTGATCACGGGCACATTGGCTTTTTTGGCAATCAACTTTGCCGACACTTTATCGCCCAGGTTTTCCATTACCTCAGGCGTTGGTCCTACAAAAATAATCCCTTCTTCACGGCAACGACGGGCAAAGTTTACGTTTTCGGACAAGAAACCATAGCCAGGGTGGATAGCGTCTACATTATGCCGCTTGGCTACATTGATTATTTCCTCTATGTTTAGATAAGGCTTCAGGGGGTCATTGTTTGCCCCTATTTTGTATGATTCGTCGGCTTTGTAACGGTGGAGTGAGTAGCGATCTTCGTAAGTGAAAATAGCCACGGTAGTAATTTTAAGTTCTGAGGCAGCCCGCAATACACGGATAGCAATTTCGCCTCGATTGGCAACCATTAATTTTTTAATTGGTCGTAGTTCTGTTGTCATAGTATAAGTTTATTATAAGTGGGCATTTTAACGCTCAGCTTTTCGCCACAAGTCGCAAGTTTTGTTGCAACGCCACGCGATTGGCTCATCTTTACCCCTTTTTGTGCCCTACAGACACGTAGTGATTGATAATAGAAGATAGTATAATAGTCGATAGTTTCTACAGCCTCAAGTCCTTAGATGCCGATGCATATAGATGCTTTTAGCGACAAGTCCTTAGATACCGATGCATATCGGTGCTTCAAGTTTGACGCTGCTCTACAAGCAACTTAGCGATTTTATAGGGCGTTGATTTTTAGCGGTTTATAAAATCGGTAGATAAAAGTTAATGGCTGAAAGCCTGCGTATACAAGTCTAATAGCCCTTTGTTATGCTAAACTCAATCAACTGAAAAGTATCAAACTATTTGCTGTGTATGATTATGTGTAATACAATGCGTATAAAACAATCGTCTTTTTCGAGATACTGCTCAATTTAACAAATAAAGGGTTTAGGGCAAGGGGTTTGCCTCTTTAGGTGCAGATAAAAAGGTAGTTAACAGAACTAATATTGCAGTATGGCAAGACAAAGTTTACTTCAAAAAGGGGGGTAAAAAACCTTTCCTGTGTTTTTTTATAGGAAAAGTGTTGCACCTGTATGTTAAAATTTTACATCTTTTTTGAAAGCACTGGTATAACATTTTGGGCTTTAGCCTTCTAACAGAAGTGAGGTAATACTGTAGGCTTTCATCTGCCTTGTTTTCAATCTTTACATTTGCTATATTTAGGCATAACAAATCCTAACCAGCTGCCTAAAAACATTTATCCAACATAAGCCGTGTAAACTTGTCTAATCGTGACCATCCCCCTCTGTCAGTGTATTTAGCAAAACTACCTAACAGGTGGTGGCTATTTTGCGCCCTGTATACTTGCACCCACCTTTGTGATTGGGTACAAGCACAACCTGCTACCCAGCAACCAATAGTATACATTAGCAATGATAATACTACACAGATTGAAGGACTAAATGCAAGTGCACAAGTACTGACCGATGCCACCAACACCTTTACTTTTGACCAAATAAGTTCCAAAGCATTCCAAGCCCACTTTATACCTTACCAGACATTCAAAAAAAATAGCCCTAAGCTACAAAAAAACAAGACTTACTGGGCAAAAATCGCCTTCAGAAACCACACCACACGTAGCCATTGGGTGCTGTATGCTGGCTCGGGGGCATACATCACATTGTATACACAAGATAAGGGCAAACGCTACCAACAAAAGTCGAACGGACGTTTGGTGCCTAAGTCAAAGCGAGATATTGGTAGCCATATTGTAGGCTCTAACTATAAGTTTAATGTTTTACTCCCCCAAAACTCTACACACACCCTATATTTGAAACTAAAAGGCAAATTGTACCCACCAAGATTTGCCCTCAAGCTAGAAACACCTGCCACACATCTCCACAAAAAGTCATGGTTGCAATTGATCCAAAGCTTTTTTCAGGGGGCTTTGTGGATTATGATCATTTATAACCTGATTTTGTTTGCTATAGTCAAAGACCGCACTTACCTCTATTACACTGCCTATATCTTGACTTACTCGGTTTACTACCTGGCTTATTACGATTTTTTTGCGAAACAATCGTACCTTCAGATATATATAAGTGCTGTTAGTTTACCTATTACCTTCATAAGTTACTTTTTGTTTATGCAACGTTTTGTTAATGCTCAGGCATTGATGCCTCGCTGGACAAAAGTTATTCAGGCTTGGCTCATAGGCAAAGTGGTTGTGGTAGTATCTGCCATTACTTACCTATACTTTACAGCAAATATTTATAAGATGGAGTTAGTATTATTATTGATGATATTTACAGACCTACTTTTAATGGCGATCTCCCTTTACTTACTATTTAAAAGTAAAAATACTTTAGCCCGTTATTTTATCATTGGCTCATTTTTTCTGATGTTGGGGTGGGGGTTAAGTCTCGTAAGCTTTTTCAAAGTAATTCAAGTAAATTTCAATGAAAATTATTTCTCTCAAGCAGGATTGTTTCTTGAGTTGGCGTTGTTTTCGGTGGGCTTGGGCTACCGCGAACGCAAAAATGAACAAGACAAACGAATTGCCCAAGAAAAAAACGCTCGTTTGCTCAAAGATCAAAATAAAACGCTGGAATATAAGGTAAAAGAAAGAACGCTGGAAATCAGCAATAAGAATAAGGCTTTGCAAGAAAAACAGGCACAAATAGAAGAAAAAAACAATCAGTTGGTAGAAAACCACGACCTGATCTCGCGCACCCACGATTTATTAAACAAAGCTTACAAAAGTATACAAGCCAGCATACAATCAGGGTTGCGGATCCAAAAAGCGGTATTGCCCTTCGAAGAACGCATGCGCAAAGCTTTGCCCAAACATTTTGTTTTTTTCAGACCTCGCGATGTAGTCTCAGGCGATTTTTATTGGTTTGAAGAGGTACGCCAACAGCAGTTTTTGGTGGCAGCTGACTGCACGGGGCACGGCATACCAGGTGCATTTATGACCATGCTATGTACCCAAGCACTCAACGATATTATTATGCGTAGGGGAGTTTATTCGCCCGAAAGGGTACTCAATGCTCTAGATCAATTGTTGCCCAAAATACTCAAAACCAATCAAACGTCAGTACGCGACGGCATGGACATCGTGCTGTGTGTGATTGACCCTCAAGCCCGACTACTGTGTTATGCGGGGGCAATGAATCCTTTGTTGTACATTCAAGACAATGAAATGACCGTGATCAAGGGCACACGCTATGGTATCAACGGACACCGCAAGGGAGGCGAACGCATCCAGTTTGCTTTGCATACTATAGATATTAGCACTCCTACCATGATTTATATGTTTTCGGACGGGATACAAGATCAATTTGGCGGCGAACAAGGCAAAAAATTTTCTTCTAAACGCTTGCGTAACCTCCTAATGGAACTACATGCTTTACCCATAGATGAGCAAAAGCAGCAATTGGCACAAGCCGTTGATCAATGGCAAGGAGACCTACACCAAATAGATGATATGTTGTTGATAGGTGCTCGGCTGGAAACACCGCATGGCTCAAAGTTACCTTCACACTAAAAAAGGGCAGTTACCTGCCCTTTCTATCACACATTTTACTTGCACACATTTTTACTTATGTTTTGCCACTTTCTTTTTTTCAAGCAATTGAGCAAAAAGCGGCTTGGTATTTTTCACCGATTGGGCTTGTTGGTTAACAATGATTTTAGGTGTGTCTACATCTGAAATAAGTAATCCCATGATTGTATATATTTAAGTGTTAAAGAATAGTTCTGCCTGATAAAAAAAAGCAGAACGCCTGATTGATTATTGGTAAAGGCTGTGCCTCGTTTACCCTCTATTACAGAGGAGCAATTGAATCAGCGTGTGGCTAACAACTGCTTTGTTGATCAAATAACTTATTACAAATTTAAAGAATAGGTTTTGATAAAAATATTACGGGTTATAACACTCATTTGAAGCAGTAAAATCAAAGCTTTTTGTTAAAGCTTTACAACACATAACCATCATCGGTAGCAATAGGCTATCAACTACCTCAGATAAAATACTGTAGGATGTTTGTTTAAGATCAGGCTTTATTTATATTTTGCCACTACTGTATATGGTTCAAATGTTCAACTTTTGATAGATAAAACAATGGCTCAGAAAAAACTCAAGTGGTATAAACTTTTTGAAAATTGGGAAGAGGCAAAAAAACAAGTCCCACTCAACAGTCTTAAAAAAGTACGTATTGGGAGCAAAACAATATGTTTGGCACATACCAAAGAAGGCTTCTTTGTGGTAGACAATGAATGTACTCACATGCGGGCTTCGCTCACTGCAGGGCGGCTCAATGATTTTAATGAGGTGATTTGCCCTTGGCACGACTATAGGTTTTGCCTAAAAACAGGGGAAGAGAAAAGTGGTAAAAATGCTCGCCCATTGCTTACTCATAAGTTAGAAAAAACCACCGATGGTATAAAGTTGGGTGTGTATGAAGACGAAAAGCCTTCTGAAAAAGACGAGTTTAGTTATTAGCCCCAACAGGGGCAAGTCCCTAGATGCCGATGAATATCGGTGCTATTCCCTATTCCACAGGGAGCTAATAAGCTTGTAAAGCAATTATTTTCAATAACTTATAAATATATTAGTTATTAGCGTCTTTAATACTTTGAGCGACAAAAGGCAAGTTTAAAAAAATAAAAATTGCGATTTGTCGCTTCTTTGTTGTCACTTTTTCATTTTTGCTTTCAATACTTCTATGCTTTTACGCAATACTACATCTTCGTTATTGATATAATTTTGCACAGTGGGGGCTATTTCTGTATGAGGAATAATTCCATAGCCTACAAACTCTTTCCCGTTGGGATAAGTATCATTTTTGGTGCAAACCCTTGCCTTACCTCCTCCAGGCAGGTCAAACATCAAGGGTTGCCCGGTGCTACCATAAGTTTTTTGCCCTACTCTGGTGGCACGTTTGATATTGTCGAGATAGATCAGAAAATCTTCGGCAGCTGAGCCGGTATGGTAACTGGTGAGCACCACCAAGGGCACTTTTACTTTTTTTGCGGTTATATCATTACTAGTGCGACTGGTATCGCCTATATGCCACACCTTTTTTTGGTAATACTTCAGGGCATTGGCTTCCCACTCACTGAGTTGGTAATGGGGCTTTTTTTGCATAGCTTCGTTTACAAACTTGCCCCAGGCTTTGTAGGCTGCCCGATGCTCACGGGTTTGCCAACGTGCCCCCAACAGTATTTTTTGCTCAGTAAAATGTTTGACAATAAACGAGGCATTGTTGCTGTTTCCTCCCCCATTTTTTCTCACATCTATGATCACCCCTTTGGCTTGGTACAGCTTTGGCAAAAGTACTGGAAACTCTTTTTGTATGCGGTTGTTGCTAAAACTATTGATGGCAAGGTAGGCTATTTGCCCCTCAAGCCACTTAAACTCTAGCAAAGCTGGGCGCTTAATTGGCTTGACCCATTGTACTCCGGTTCTGTCACGTGGCAATTTTATCTTCAATATTTTGCCAGAAGGCTGTTTGACCTTCAGGTGCACCCGATCGCCTTTCTTGCCCTGCAACATAGTGCGAATGCCCCTGTCCCAACGTACATATTGGGTAGAGCTGGCAATATAGGGCAACTTATGTTGTTGTACATACATTTTTACGGGCTGCGTATTTACTGCAAGTATTTCTGACCCTACAGGAATTTTAGTTGCCAACGACTTGTCTACATTCCGCACAAAAGCACGCTTGCCTATAGCTACTAGTTTTAGCTTAGGATAAGCAAGTTGCTTGCGTATTGGTGGGGGGTAATACACATTGGTGTGCCCGTCTTGCAACAAGGCACAAAACTGCTTGAGCACGTCATAATAAGCTTTGGTACTTTTGGCAGCAAGTGCTTTGGGTATATACTGGCGATAGGTTTTGTCCCAGTCGAGTTGGGGTACTTGATGAAAAAACGCAAAGTTATAGTTCACTTCTTGCCAAAACAACGACAAACCATACAGTTTATCCGTGTTGCTCAGGGGTTGGGGCACTGTTTTTTTTTGCGCAAAGCCATCAATCACCCAACAAGTCGTCAGGCAAATAATGAATAATGGTATGAATCGTGTCTTACTCATAATTAGAATCTAATAATGGTGTGGATAGCCTTAAGCGATAAGACGCTGCAACCCTGTGATTATTAAAGGATGCATTTTTCTGCTTATTCACCTGCTTAATTGTTACTAATTTGTATTTTTGGCGGTTTTGTAATGAGCCCTTGTTTTAAACAAAGAACTCATAAGTCCGACTGTAAACCAAGCATTTATTGTATGAACTTATCTTTTAAAAGAATCAACTTGCTAAAAATCAACCAATTATACTTACGTCTATTAGGACTGGGTATATTGCTCAACGCCTGCCAACCGTCGCAAGGCGAAAGCAAACAAGGCAAGCAAAACTCAGCTACACATGCACACATTGCCCCCGCAAAAAACACCATTCCCCTATTTGTAGTGACTGGCTACAGTCGCGAATTGCAAAACATTTCGTTAGATAGTCTCAAAAACCTGTATTGCAATGGCAAAGTATACGTGTTGGAAGCCACTAAAGCCTTGGCTAATGAGGTATTGGGTTGCAAAAACGCTCGCACCCTACCCCACCTAAAAGCTTTTGCCAAACTTGCCAAAAACCATTTATTGATTACCGACATCCACCACTTGATAGCCCAGTACAAGGCCTTAAATATAGATAAAGTCAGCTTTTTTGACAATGCTGCCCAGTACGCTTTTCAACACCAACCCGAAGGAGCACAAGCTTTTGACTACAAAAATAAAGTGACCAAGTTTACCCTTACCGGGGTAACAGCCATTACCCGCAATACAGGCTTGGCTGCCGATGCAAAAGGACCCGATTTTTTGATTGAAAAGGTAAAACACCACTTTCAAAACTCTGATTTTGTTCATATCAGCAATGAGGTAAGCTTTGACCCCAACTGTGTGTATATCAAGTATGACCCTCATTATAAGTTTTGCAGCAAAGAACGTGATTTTAAAAACCTGGTTGACCTCAACACCAACATTGTAGAGCTTACCGGAAACCATAACAAAGACTTTGGTGCCAAGCCTTATAAACTTACTTATGACTGGTACAAAAAACAAGGCATGAAAACGTTTGGTGGGGGGCTCAATGCTAGTCAAGCCAATACTCCGCTAATTATTGACTTGAAAGATGGGAAAAAAATGGCCTTTATCGGGTTTAACCAGAGTTGCCCGGTGGGTGAATGTGCTTATGGAACAAAGTATTCGGGGGCGAACCGCTACAACCGCGAAAAAGCCCGTAAGGTGATTACCGACCTTAAGAAGAACAAGAAAATAGACCTTGTGTTTGCTTCGGTGCAGTTCAACGAGGTAGACTCTTATGCTCCCCACGCCAAACAAATTGCCATTAGTTATGACTTACACAACTTTGGAGCCGACGTAGTGTATGGTTCTCAGGCACACCAAGTACAACAGATAGAGTTTTATAAAGGTAAACCACTTTTTCACGGGTTGGGTAACTTCTTATTTGACCAAATCCATCGAGTAGGGGTGCGTAGAGGTTATTTCTTACACCACTATATTTACAATGGTCAAGTGGTACAATCGGTGCCAGTGTACACCTGGATTTCAAACGATCGTCGTCCAGTGCTTGCCACTCCCAAACAAGCCCAGGAAATAAAAAAACTGATTTTTCCAGACAGGTTGATTTATAAGTGGGAGTAGTTATAGTTGAACGCCAACACAACCACAGGTATTGGCAATGGCTTTTTTCTTACTGGAAAAAGCCTCTCACCTTATAACTATACTTGCCAGGCTTTTGAAACCTGGCAAGAGTAAAAAGTTTTACTATTTTTGATGTAAACTACTGTCTTGCTTTAAATTAATTTTTAACATCGCCATAATAAATCACTTCTTTGCGCTCAAAATCATAAAGGGTAAGCTGGCGGATTTCATGGTAGTTTTTCCAAAAACCACGCAATGCCTCCAGGTAATCACGCTTGGCGCGGTCTTTATCTTGTAAGGCAATGTTTAGGTCGGTAATGTTGATTTTAGAAATCAAATAACGCTTTTGCGCTACGGTATACCTTCGCTGGGCGATTTCATCGGCACGACGGGCAAGAATTAAACGGCTCCGAAAGATTTTAAACTGCTTTACTTTCAGAATAATTTCTTGCTCAAAGTTAAGCTCTTCTTGTGATACGGTAGACTGCACCAATTTATTATTGGCCACTGAGGTCTGAATCATTGCCTTTTGGCGCCCCCAGTCAAGGATAGGAATCTGAAAACCAATGCGCAAACGTTGTTGATTTTGAGGGTTTTGGTATACATTGGTAAAGTCTGGCGCGTTGCGGGTAAAGCCATAAGATCCGGTGATGTTTACATTTAAACCACTGTTGCCCCTTGCCTGTGCTACATCACGTTCGGCTTCCAGTTTTTGGCGCTTAAACTGAACAAATTTTGCCCGGTTTTTTTTGGCTTCTGCCAAAGCGGTTTCTTCGTCAATTTCAATCTCTGGCACGTTCAAAGGCTCAATGAGTTCTATGTTTTTGAGCCCCTCGTTGTTTCCCAAAAATATTTTCAGCCTCAACTCACTGGTTTCTATGTCCATTTTTGCCTGGGTTACCCTTTGGTCAGACTCCATAGACGCCAATTGTAATTGTAACAACTCGTTTTCGGCTATCTTGCCCACATTGTAGCGCCCCTGTCCAATTTTATAAATTGTGTCATTATTGGCCTGATTCAACTCTGATATTTTCAGGGTAATTTGTGCTACCAACAAATCAAAAAACAGGTCGGTAGTTTGCACTGCTATGCCCTCCATTTCTTCTGAGTAGGCTTTTTGCGATTCACTATACCTGAGTGGTTCTATTTTTTTGTTCCATTTCAGTTCGTTGTACCCAAACAAAGGTTGAGAAAAACCAATGCTTACTGGTGTAGACAAAAACGAGGTACCATTATTATTGCCCAAAAGGTCGATACGGGCAAGTTCGGAACTCAAAAACACCTCACCTCCAGTAAACCCTATTTTTTGCCGCAACGACAAGTTAACATCGGTATTTACCAACCCTCGATCTATAAACACATCACTACCATCATCTAGGGTAATTCGTTCGATGGACTTGTTGTAGTTGGGCAGATTGCCACTCAAAGAAAGCTGGGGCTTGTAGTCGGATAAAAAAGTACGATAACGCCAATAAAAGTTTTCTTTTCGGTTGATTGCCTGCAACGAAATAGGCGATTGTTTTTTTGAAATAGTAATGATTTCCTGCAGGCTATATTTTTGTTTTTTTTCGGTTTGACCGTAAACCACACTGCTCAACAGCAAGCAACACAGTGTGTATGGTACCAGGTATTTTTTCATATTGATATAATGGTATATAGAGGTTTGGGGCAGTGCTTGGTTATGCACTACCTCAGACCTGCGTTTAATGTTTCAAACAATTTTATTCGTATCTGAGCGATGTGATAGGGTCTTGCTCGGCTGCCCTGCGTGCAGGAGTAATGCCAAATATCAACCCTACCGAAGCCGATACCACAAAGGAAATAATAATAGATGAGAATGACACAATTGTAGGTATATTGGCAAGTTCGGCAATAAAATAAGACATACTGACGCCCAGGATTACCCCAATAATTCCCCCTGATACACTGATGAGCACCGACTCGAACATAAACTGAGTAATGATGTCGCTTTTTTTGGCACCTATCGACAGTCGTAAACCTATTTCTTTGATCCGTTCTAATACTGAGGCAAGCATAATATTCATGATACCAATGCCCCCCACCAACAACGATATGCCTGCAATCACCCCTAATACAATGTTAAAAATGTCTTTGGTGCGTTGCTGTTGCTTGAGCAAGAGTTCGGGTATGCTCACCTCATAGTCTACTACTTTGTAGTGGCGCCGTTCCAGCATGCGGGCTACAATGTCGGCAGTCTTGCTCAAATAACCGGTTTCGTCTACCTGTACTACCAAACGATCTATTTGATGGTAATTTTTGGGCGCTGCCTTCTCGTTGCTTTGATTATTATTGTTGTTGTTATTGTTTCGGCGGTTGTTTGCCTTGGTAAGCATTGCTTTGGTAAGCACCGAGCGGTTGGTATACCTTACCAACATGGTTTTGGTAGGTGTATAAATGTCCATATTGTAATCGCGAATGCCCAACTTAGACAGGCTTCCGCTTGACACCAGTCTTGGCTCAAGCACTCCTATTACTTTTAGCCAGTGTCTGCCACATTTCAGGCGTTTGCCAATGGGATTTTCTTTACTAAAAAACTTGGTTTTAATGCCTCGTCCAATAATACACACTTGATCGCCGTACTCCAGGTTTTGTTGGGTAAACATCTGCCCTTCTTCCAGCTTAAAACTGGTAAGTTTGAAATACGCTGGTTCTACGCCCACCAGTTTGGCCGAACGCTGAATACCATTTTTAATAATGTAGGTTTCCAGCAGTATTTCGGGGCTCACTTTGCTTACCATGGGTAACTGTCTGATGCTTTCTACATCGCGCATGGTCAAACCTGGCGAAAACTTTTCTTTTTTCTTTCCTCCGTTATTCAGGTTTTGCCCTACTTCTTTTTCTTCTTGTTCGAGCACTGGTTTTATCACAATATTATTGACTCCCACCAGCTTTATTTGTTCTAATATTTCTTGCTGTGCTCCATTGCCTATAGCCAGCATAGCAATCACTGCCGACACCCCAAAAATAATTCCGAGTGCGGTGAGGGTAGCCCTGAGCTTATTTGCCAGAATGGCATCCCAGGCTACCACAAAATTTACTAAATATCTACGATACATGGCTTGCCTGAATTTATGCCTTCAACGAGTTGAAAGCAGTGATAACCTGAGCCACTTTTTTCTTTGCGCTCTTTTTATTCTTTTTCTTTTGGTCGTCTTTCTCTTTGCCCTCTTTCTTTTTGCCGTCCTGCATTTTTTTCGTCATCTCCTCCATTTTCTTTTTGCGCAACTCTTCTGCTTTTTTGCGGGCTTCCTGTGCTTTACGCTGCTCTTCTTTTAGCTTGGCGGCCTGCTCCTTTATCACTTTGGCCTTGAGTGCTTTATCCAGTAAATGTAAGTCCATTTTCTCGCCATCTTTGGGGCGCGACAGAGTCACCATGTCCTCTTTGGTAAGCCCAGCCAACACCACGGCTTCGTTTTCGTTGGTTTCGCCCACCATTACTTCGGTGCGCTTAAGCGAGCCTCCGTCTTTGCGAAATACATACGTAAGACTATCACCTTGGTTATGAATGGCTTCCAGAGGAACCGACAACACATTTTTTACTGTTTTGGCAATGATATTATTGCTGGTGGTCATAGAAGGCAGCAATAAAGAATCCTGCTCGTGAATCTCAATATTTACCTCAAATACCTTGGCGTCTGAGTTGGGCTTTTGCTCACCTACGTTGGCTATATTGATCACCTTACCGGTGAGTTGTTTCTTAGGGAAAGCATCCAGTCCAATTTTTACTTTTTGCCCATTTTTAATCTTCTTAATGTCTACCTCGTTGATGTAGGTGCGCGACACCATCACCGACAAATCGGGCAAGGTTGCTACGGTGGAGTTCCAGGCACTAATGGTGGATCCTTCACGTTTTTTCTTGCCATCCCAGGTGCGGGCATATATCATCATACCAGACTTGGGGGCGGTAATGTTAAATTCTTTCATGAGCTTTTGCAAAAACTCTACTTTGGACTCTACCTTTGACAGGTTGGCGCCTGCTTCCTGCATTTTGGCTATAGCCTTGTCTTTTTTTATCAAGTAGTTTTGAGTTGACTGTATCAAAGCTCGTTTGGCTTTTTCGAGGTCTATTTGAGCTTGTTTGATGGTGGCGGGGGGCTCATATTTAGACTGTTCGAGCACTAGTCCTTTTTCGCGTTGGGCATAACGCAGGTTAATGAGTTTGTCACGGGCTTCGCGCAACTCAAGGGTGGTGTCCAGTTTTGCCTGGGTAAACTGCGAACTGGCTTTATCGAGCTCGGTTTGCTCGTTTTTGAGCTTGTCGGCAAGCTCTGACCGATCGAGAGAAGCAATAAATTCACCTTCTTTTACTTTGGTACCTTCGGGTATAATACGACTGATTTTTACTTGCCATAACCGCGCTTGTCGTAAGCCAGTAGGCCCATTTATTTTGGTGGAGTTTTTGGCGTACAACTCACCCGAAGAAGTCACCGAAACGGTAAAGTCACTTTTTTTTACCTTGACAAAAATATCTTCAGATTTACTGCTTTTTTTTGTAAAAAACATATATCCTGCAGCAAGCACTCCGAGTATAATCACGGGCAGTATAACTTTCTTTTTCATGGGTAGTATATCAAGTTTATGAGGAGTTTTTATAGAATTAAAGGATGAACCCACCACATAATTAGTTGCAAAAACACAAAATAAAAATAAAAAAACAATGCAAGCATCTTATTTCAACAAACAATTGTGGCTTTATGGAGTCATAAGTAGCAGCAAGTAATGAGCTATAAGTTCTTAGATACCGATGTATATTGGTGCTACAAGTAAGGACCACTTGCTCATATTATAGTAGTTACACCTACTCATTAGGTATGTTTAATGCTGCCTTGGTACTTATACTTCGCTGCTCAACAATAATGGAGAAAGTTTTTAATTACTTGCTTCATTTTCAATTCAAAAATATTTGTGCTGCTGTTCTGTTTGCTCATTGCCCCTATACAACAACTCAGTATTCATCAGGAAGTCATGCACCACCCAGCCCAGGATAACTTACGCTCAATTAAAACCCCGCTTCGCAAAAACTCTACTCCTTTTTAGTATTTAGCCTGTCCTACCTATATAAACCCAGGCAATCTAATACACAAACAACATTACCCATGTCGGTACACAAGCATACAAACAGAGAACTGTCAGACCAGCAGTGCTGGCAAAAGTGCTGTGAAGGCAAGCAGGAAGCACTCTTTTGGCTCATGGAACGCTACCGGATTCAACTATTCGGAATGGCTTACGCTATGACAAAACAAGAAAATACTGCACAAGAAGTTTTGCGGCAGGTATTTGTACAACTGCACCAAAAAAGTGTAGCTAAAGAAGCATTGAAAAATATAAAAAAAGCTTTGATCGGAATGACTCAAGACTTGAGCAAACAGATGATGCAGCAACTTGCTCAACAAAAAATACAGGCAGCATAGACGCTGGCTCAATATTGAAAAACACAACAAGAACACTAAATTCGATAACACTGTGGAATGATGAAAAATACTGACGCTTACGAACAAACAGGCTATTTTAGCGAGGCTATTATATTAGACTATATTGATGGTAAATTGTCGGCAAAGGATCAGGCGTTGTTTGAACAACAAATGCAACAAGACGGAGACTTTCAGCTGGCAGTAAATGGTATTCGAGGGTTTTATCTAAAAGAACACAAAGACCGCCTGTACCTTGAGGGTTTATTTCAGGAAAGTGAAAACGCTATTAAAGGAGCAATAGAGCACTCTCAAACTATATCGGCAAAAATAAGTCATCGTAAAAAGCAAAGTTTATGGGGCGTGGCCGTGGCAGCAGCAGTGGCTCTTTTTATGATAGTGAGCTTGCCACGTCTGTTTGACAAAGTACAACATGCTCAAAACACCCACGCAGGTACTGACCAAAGCCTCAAGCAGCAAAGTACAGAAAACCCAGCAGCTCACCCAATGCCCAAGACAGTTCACAGGAAAAAAACACTCTTGAAGGAGGCAACAGCACAAACCGCTACTATAACTCCAGACCAGCACGTGGTAAACAAACGAAAGAAGCCTACGGCTGTGATCAAACCAAATACCCGACAAATGCTTGCCTCTGGTTCCCCTGTCAATACTACTACAGCATTGGCAGACAAGCCTGGAAACAAAACCAAGGTTGCCCTCCAGGGAAAACCTGGTACAGAAGAAATCCACATTTCAAGCAATACGAGGGGCAAAAACTCAAAAAAAACCGCGAGAAAACACAAGGACAGCCACGACTATTCACTGAAACGTCAAACAAATTACAATGAAGGGGAAAGTAACTTTGCTGGCGTATACCGCAAACCTGGCAAACTTCATTTATGGGTTTTTGCTGATCAAGAACAAACTACTTACCAACAATTAATTGCTGTGGGCAATCAAATAGCTCAGGCTACCGGCTTACATTTGGCGTTAAAAAAGGCTCCCACAGGACAGTTTTATACGATGCAATGGCAGCAGTGGCTCCAACAAGCCAAGCCTGGCTTCGATGATGTGGTATGGGTACACTATTTGGGCACCACAAACCAGGCTACAAAACGAGATAACCAGTCGTTGGCAAGTGTACAAGTATTGACAAACCGCCTGAATAATACGCTCGAAAATACTAAAGCTGACTTTAAAATAGTGATGATTGACCAAGGCAAACCAAGCCGCCAAGCCCAGAAATACAATGTGGCTGTAGGCAACCACTTGAATGCCCCTGCTGTAGTGGGCAACACCCAAGGGTACCGACAATTATTTTTGGGCAACTCAGGTATTATTACTTTATACAGTCGCCAACCAGGGCGCAATGCTTACCAAGGAGTACTTACTCAGGCTTTGCTAAAAAGCTTACAAAATGAGCTGTTGCTTCATAAGAAAAAAGTACACTGGAAAACCATCGTAAAAAAAACCGCCAAAGAAGTGAAAAAGCAGAGTAGGAAACTAGGCAGGGTACAAAAGATAATGAAAGCTAAAGAGCAGGTAAAGGTGCGTTACTAAATTTTTTATTTGTTTTACAAAACCAAACATTAACGTAAGTATACCGAATGGATGCCTATAGGTTTGGTTTTGCCATTACAAGTCAAAAATAGCTTCACAGTGCTTTTGCCCCGGCTAAACCGCTTGGCTTGGGCAGGCTTCAGATAAATAGTTTTATTGGTAGATGCTTGCCCCAATAGTTCCTGTAGATAATCGGTTTTAAGGGCAAACTCCTGCTCGTTTTCGTCAAATAAGCGAATAATTAACTGCTCTTGTTGCTGAAGCAAACGGGTGAGTTTAAAGTTAAGCTGAATAATAGAGGTACGACGGGCACGGGTAGACCGATCAAATTTTCCCCGCAATATTTCACCTGGCTGGCTGTGTATATTGGTGGCAAACACTTTTCCGCTCAGGGTGGAAAGTTTGGTTTTAAGCGTTTTGTTTTCTTGGGCTACCTGTTGATAACTATTTTGTAAACTCTGAAACTTGTATTGCCAAGAGGGTGTTTCCAGGTGGCTGTCATTGTTTACCAGTTTGCTTAGGCTGTCTTGCAGCAAATGAAGCTCATTTTTGAGTTTACTTATTTTTCCATAGGTAGCGTGTTGCTGGGCGATGGCAGAAGTTAACACCAGTATTTTCTGATAGCTTACATTTTTTTCTTTTCTAAGCTTGACAATTTCTTTTCTTTTTTGCTTCAAAAAGTCAAGCTGTTTCATTAAATCATCTTTTTGATCTTGATTGGTACTATCCAGGTTGGTTATCTGTATTTGACGGTTTTTAATGTCATTGTCTAACTTATGCAAATAAGCATCCAATACATTGTTTTTTTCCTCTAACAACGCCGTTTCCTTTTTCATAAAGCTTGTTTGAGTGATTTTGTACAACAATGCAATCATCAACCCTAATATGATGGCGATATAAAAAAGATCTTTAGAGGATATATTCAGGCGTTCTTTAATTTTACTAATTACTAAGGCTTCGGTCATCAGTTTTTCTACTATTCTTATTTATGATGTACGACATCTCTGGGTTTGGGTTGGCTTTTGTGCGTACAAACCACTTGTTACGCCCAGCACTGCACGACAAAATCAGTTGATGAGTTACAGTGCTTTTTATCGCTTTAGGACGCATTCATCCACTTATTTCAGGCATCCAACACTTGCAATAACTCTTTCAGTTCCCTGGCTTTTTCGTCTTCGTTGAGCTTTTCAAAAGCCACCACCAGGTTTCGCATGATGCGTTGAATAATTTCAAGATTAGAGCAAGGGTAATAAAACCGGTTGGTTGTGGGAATATTGAGTTGTGCTATATAGTTGTCTATTTCTGACCTGGAAAAAATCAATCCGCGGTTAAAGGCATTGATATAAAACTGCGTTTCTTCACTTTTATAAGTCAACACAAATATATTGGGCAGGTTGATCCCATAAATAGGCATTTTGAGTTTTTGTGCGATCAACATATATACGATGCACAACGATATGGGGTTGCCCTTGCGCGACTCAAGCACTATGTTGATCATAGAGTTGCCCGGCGAGTGAAAGTTTTGGGTGTTGGAGCTAAAGCCCAGTTTGGTAAATAAAATATTATTCAGGTTTTTTACCTTGTCGTGCGGGCTTGCGTAAGCACGGTGGCTCAGCCAAACTTCGTGGTAAATCTTATCCAGTTCTTTGGTTACCTTGCGTAGGTCAAGGTCGGGGTACTGAAAGCAAGCCACTAACCATATTCCCTTCAAAAGGTCTTCTTGTTCGTTGTCTTTCCAATCGCGGAAACGCTCTTGCAACGATTGTAACTGTAAAGTGTGTATCAGTTCTTCGATGCGTCGCTGAACCACCGGACTAAAGTTGTTTTCCCATGCAGTTTCTAAAAAGGGAATCAAGACGTCCCCCATTGATATAATTTTTTCTTTGATATGATTAATCACCTCATAGTCATCATCATCTAGCAAAGATACCAGTGCTTTTATTTCATTTTGATTCATAGGCTAAGATATAGTCCCCTCACCGCAAGTTTAATAGGTTTTATGGTACAAAGTATGAAAGTTTACCAAGATTTTCGGGTATTTTAACTACAAATATAATGATTCTTATTGGGAATTATGCACTAAGTAAGCTGGCTGGTATGGTGGCAACAAATAAAGACTAGGTGAATTTACAGGTTGGGTTGTGCGCTGTTTCATCACAAGCTTCAGGTAAAATCATAAATAAATGCTATTTTGAAGCAAGGTGAAAAGCGTGCAGGAATTTGAAAGAAATGGGCAGGTTGCTTACACAGTGATTTCTTATGCAATGGGTAAAAGAGGTAGCATATTAAAAAAATACCGACTGCATTGCCAAGGGTCGCAAAGTTATTTTTCAGGTCAGGTTAGGCTTCATTTTCAAACAGGCTCTTATAAGAAAGCCCTCATTGAGGGCACTTTTTATTCAATCATTTTTTTTGCAAACGTAGGTATTGCAAAACAACCTGTAAACAAAGCCTCGTTGAAGTATTGCAATTGGTGCTCCATTGCTTTCAAATCGGCCACCCTGTAGTTGGTGCGGTCAAAGCCTGCTTCTTGGGTAGCAAAGGCAAACGACCAGGTACCACTGGGGTAAAAAGGTATCTGCGATAAATACATAGACACCGCCGGAAAAGCTCCTTTAATGTTCTGAAAAAGCTTCCTCTGAATATCGGCAAAATAAAATGGGCTTTCGGCCTGCGCTACCATAATGCCCCCTTTTTTGAGCGATCGATGGGTTTCTTCATAAAACTTGACTGTAATCAGATTTTCGGCAATGCCTACCGGGTCGGTAGAATCAATCAAAATTACATCAAAGGCATTCTCATTGTTGCGAATATACGCCATGCCATCTTCTATACGCAAGTCAAGCCGGGGGTTGTCTAACTCAGCAGCTATAGCCGGAAAATACTCCCGTGATACATTCACTACCTCTTCGTCTATCTCTACCATTACACATTCTTTTACCTGTGGGTGACGCAATACCTCGCGCGCAGTGCCGCCGTCTCCCCCTCCAATAATCAACACTCGCTCAGGGTTGGGGTGCGCAAACAAAGGCACATGGGCAATCATTTCATGGTAAGCAAACTCGTTGGCATCAGTCAACATAATACAATTGTCCAGCACCATCATTTTGCCAAAGGCATCGGTCTGATATATTTCTATTTTCTGAAAATTACTCTGCTTTTCGTAGAGTTTTTTGGTTACCCTGATAGAGGTGCGTGCCCCTATGCTTATGATGTGTTCGTCTTGGTCTTCGTTATACCACATATTCATTACAGTTATGATGGCACGCTTGTAACTTTAGCCTGCCCTTGAGGGTTTTTATTAAACATGTTTTGCAACTGCCCCCGCTTCATTTCAATGGTCGAAGTATTTTGAGGTTTGAGGTGCCGTTTCATATAATCAAATGCCAGCAAATTATCTATGGTTTCGCCACAAGTAAAAATATCAATGGCGGCATAGCCGTACTCTGGCCAGGTATGCACCGTAAAGTGAGATTCGGCAATTACAATCACCCCACTTACTCCGTAAGGGTTAAAAGTGTGGAAATGACTCCCTACTATAGTAGCTCCACTGGCTTTGGCAGCCTCATTCATTACTTTTTCAATCAAATGATTGTCTTTCATGACTTCTTCAGGACAGCCATAAAACTCAACCAACACGTGTTGTCCTAATGCTTTCAATATTTTGAAGTATAAAAATGTTATGTAATCTGTAGGATTGTTAATGAAACTTATAACTGAGTAATTGGTAAATGAGCTTGGCAGCAAGAAAGTCCGACGCTTTACTATGAGGATTGGGGCAAAGCTCTACCACATCAAACCCTACAATGTTTGCGTTTTCGTTGACCTTCTTCAACAAATCAAGTACTTCATAATACCACAAGCCGCCTGGTTCGGGAGTACCTGTAGAAGGCACAACGGATGGGTCGAAACCATCCAGGTCAATGGTGACATACACATTGTCAGTCAGCTGATCTACCACCTCATACTGCCACTGAGCACTCTTGCCTCGGCTACGGACAATGTCGTGGGCATAAAAAATACGGTGAGCTTCTACATAAGGTAGCTCAGAGCTGTCCATACTACGAATACCCACCTGCACTATGTTGGCTACTTCGCGCGCCCGTGCCATTACACAAGCGTGGTTGTTGGCCGACCCCAAATAAGTAGGGCGCAAGTCGGTATGAGCATCAATCTGCAGCACGGTTAAATTGTCAAACTTTTGGGCAAAAGCCTGAATAGCTCCAATGCTTACCGAATGTTCGCCTCCAATGGGCACCACAAACTTGCCTTGCTCAAGGTATTGGGTAGTGGCTGTTTTTACGGCAGTGACCATTTGCTCAGGGCTGGCGTTTTCGGTCACAGGTGGCGCAGTATAAATGCCTCGTTTGTATACCTCGGTTTGAGTCTCTATGTCATAAAACTCCATGTTATAAGAGGCTTCCAATATGGCTTGCGGCCCTTTATCAGCACCTTTTATCCAAGTACTGGTTTTGTCGTAAGGTATAGGCAATATTACTATTTGCGCGTTTTCGAGGGTAGTATACGCTTGTTCAAAATCCCCGTATTGGGTAATTTTGTTCTCCGGAATCATGTCATTCATTAGCCTATTACCGGATAAATGTAATCTGTAAAACACAAAGAAACCAGCGCGGTGCCATGCTTCTTTTTGGGCACAAAGCTTTTGGTGACCGTGTAGACGTCTTTCAGATAAAATTCCTCCTCAAACCCATTTACATACAACTCTTCGAGGCTGTCGTTTAAGTTTTTGTGAAGCTGTTCTTCGCCATAGCTACCATCATGCTCGCAAACCAACCCTCCGTACCTTTCATCGGTTTTGCGGTCGTGCAACCAGCCAAATATAATACCCGCATTGGCTTGCTCGCCTTTCTCTACATGGCTTACTGCCATAATAGATTCCATCACCGATCCATGAACAATTTGCTTGCGGTTGGGCTTGGGGGTTTCGATGGCTATGCCAGGCAATATAGAAGAGTAGGTCATAATATTTGCCATTTCGATGCCTGCGTCTCGTAGTGCTAAATGATAAGAGCCGGCATGGATGGTAATGTCACTTTCGCCTGCACCACTAGTGATAAAGTAGCTTCTTGGAATACGGTTTCCAATAATAATCCCCGATAGATTATTAGCTACTGCTTGTCCTACAGCAGGCAAATCACTAAAATTCACTATATTCATTTTTAAGTCATAAAAAAGTTAAATTAGATGATCACAATTCCAGTCAATGGTTCAAATAATTGACAGAAATGTTATTCATTATTTGAAGCTTCAAAAAAAAGTGAGCAAAAGTAAGATATATTTTGAAAAAAGGTTTAGGGGCTGCAACTTTTTATTTAAAAACGCATGTTTCTTCACAAACTCTTCACTGTCACCTCATTAGCTTACACAAAACTTACTCATTCTTACCCACAGCGTTGCTATTTCATTGCTCGTTTTAGCATTCTTAACCAGCATTTTATCTAAAAGTTTGGCATCTGCTATTTTATGTAATGTTTTTTGTGTTTTTAAGCATTAAGCAAAAAGACATAAATACCCACTAAAATTGCCTACAAAAAACGTGTGGCTTGGCGCTAATAGCTTGTGGCTAATCAAAATGCCCTTCATTATACAAACTGGCTCCTATTGCCTGACACACCGTGTGTAGCTCATCTGGTTGAATGATAAAAGGAGGCATAATATAAATCAGGTTTCTAAAAGGACGAATCCAGACGCCTTGCCGAATAAAAAACCGTTGAATAGCCGCCACATTTACCGTGTGATAACACTCTACTACCCCAATGGCTCCCATTACCCGCACTTCTTTTACTCTGGGGTGCATTTGTAGTGGCTGGAGCTTTTCTTTGAGCTGAGTTTCGATATTTTGTACCAAGGCTTGCCAGTTTGAGTCTTGCAACAACCGAATGCTCGCCAATGCTACGCTGCACGCCAATGGGTTGGCCATGAAAGTGGGTCCATGCATAAATACCCCTGCTTCGCCCTGGCTAATGGTCAAGGCAACATCTTCGGTACACAAGGTGGCTGCCAGGGTCATCATTCCACCTGTAAGTGCCTTGCCTATGCACAAAATATCGGGGGTGATAGCAGTGTGCTCAGTGGCAAACATTTTTCCGGTTCTGCCAAAACCAGTAGCTATCTCATCAAAAATCAACAAGACACCATATTGGGTACAGAGCGCCGATAGTTTTTCTAAAAATGCCGGAGAATATATGCGCATCCCTCCTGCCCCTTGTACTATAGGTTCCAGGATAAAAGCTGCAACTTGTTGGTGGTTTTCCTCAAAGGCAGTTTCTAAATTTGCCGCATCTTGCGCCTGTAGGGGTTGGGCGAAACCAGGGGTGGGTTCATCAATAAAAATTTGGGGAGCCAATACCTTATTAAATATCTGGTGCATACCATTGACTGGGTCGCATACCGACATAGCCCCAAAAGTATCGCCGTGGTAGCCTTTTCGTACCGTCATTAGTTTAGATTTTTCGGGGGTGCCCTTGGCGTGCCAATATTGAATAGCCATTTTGATGGCTACCTCTACCGATACCGAACCACTGTCGCAAAGAAATACTTTTTGCAGGCTTTCGGGGGTAATCTCTACCAATTTGCGGCAAAGCTCTATGGCTGGTGTATGGGTAAGGCCGCCAAACATGATATGCGACATTTGTTGCACTTGGCGTTGGATGGCTTCGTTGAGGCGTGGATGGTTGTAACCGTGTATTGCACACCACCACGAACTCATTCCGTCTATCAAGGCGGTACCGTCTTCAAGGTGAATGTATACCCCTTTGGCGGAAGCCACCGGAAAAACCGGCAAGGGATTGGCCATAGAGGTGTAAGGATGCCAGATGTGTTGTTGGTCGAAGACCAGATCGGCTTTTTCTAAAGTATTTTCAAACATTTCTCAGGCGTTTAAACAGGCTTATATTACTTATACCCGCCAGGTTTTGAAAACCTGGCAGGCATAAAACGCTATTTTATTAAAGTCCTACAGTTAGCACTGTAAACCGCTAACTGCTTGCAACTTGTTGCTTGTACCTTACATCGGAATCTAAGGACTTGCCCTTGTCAGGGCTTTTAGCTAACAAATCCATCATCTACTGAAAGTAAAAGCACTATGAATTTATTAGTTGCCTATGAACCGAATCTGTTTCTAAATCCTGATTCATCAGGGCAGCTTGCTGTGATGAACCCAACTTAGTTAAGGGTGTACCTAGAATCTTGCACCTAGTCGCTAGCACCTTGTATGGGCTACCAACTTCACGGCTTCTTCAGCAACTGGTTTTGCTGGATTTTTTTCTCAAGAGGCGTAGGCTTTGCCCCTTCAGGTTTGCGCTCGACCTGTAGCGGTTGAGGGCTAAAACAAAGTACAAATATAAGCAAAGTAAACCAACCTAAAACACGGCGGGGCAAATTCAAGGGGCGGTCTTCGAGGGCAGGGGGGTGATAAATGCCCAACACACGCCCCAACAAAAAAGAAAACACCAACCAACCCAGGTAGCCTTTGACTTCGGGAAAAAAGAAGGCAAACAAAAATTGGGCAGTAAATACCGACATCGCCAGCAGTAAAATGTTGCGGAAGCCGTGGGTGGCTTTAGAGAATACAATGTATAAAAACAAGAGATAGGCAGGAGACCAGGCAAGCCAACTAAGTGGTTGGTGGGGTGAGAAAAAGCCCAGCCCGGCATAAAACACAAAGCCAAGAAAAAATACCAAGGCGGCTCGTTGATGGTTTTTATAACCAATCAGTGCATATAACACATGACCTCCGTCGAGCTGCCCGATTGGTAAAAGGTTCAATGCGGTGAAAAACAAACCAAAAAAACCTGCCATCAACAATGGATAATGAATCATGTTGTAGTGGCTGGGTACCAAATTGGGGTCTGCCAGGGTAACCTCCAATAAAGTAAACAAAAGGTTGGAACCCACTACCAGATATTCAGTATTTTGACCTTGGGGCATTTGGGGTTGTTGTGCCAAAATGGCCTGAAGGTATTCGGGCGGCGGCAAATGGGTAAAACCATAAATAAGTACTCCTAAAGCTACTATAAAACCCGCCAAAGGTCCTGCTATGCCTATGTCAAAAAACAATTTACGCGACTGAAGGTCTTCCTTTATTTTGATAAAAGCCCCCATGGTGCCAATGCTAAACGAAAAACCCAACCACATAGGGATATAAAAGGGTAAACTTACTTTTACCTTGTGCCAGCGTGCGGTGAGGTAATGTCCAAACTCATGTACAGTGAGAAAGCCTAAAAAGGGCAGGGAAAAGGCAAAGCCCTGCAAAAATTTCTCTTGGGTAAGCCAATCAATCGCCTCTTTGTCGTCAAACACCAACCTGCCATAAGTCCACTCAGCCCCTGCCAGAGTGGTGGTAATCAGGGTGATGATAAATAGTATCAGGTGTATACTATAAACCTTTATTTTGTTGCGCATGAAAATTAAGGAATGTTTGAAAAATATATGGGGAAGTCTAAACCAAGGTTGTTTGAAAAAACTGAAGCCAGCCATCAAGATTAGCCACTACGTGCAAACCTTGCAACCCTACGCCGTTTGCGGCTTCTATATTAGCCAGCCCATCGTCAATAAACAAGGTTTCTTCCGGTTTTAGGTTATTTTCATCGACTACTTGCTCGTAGATGCTTGCCCAAGGTTTGCGCTTGTGCATGGTATGCGAGTAGTAGGCTTTTTCTACCAAATGGTCAAAGCCGGCAATGCCATTTTCGCGCTGCAAAATGTGGGTGGCCTCGGCAATATGTACCGCATTGGTGTTACTCAATATAAAGGTGCGGTGGGTTTCGCCTAGTTTCTTTATCAATGCTATGCGTTCTTGGGGTATGTTTTGCAGTAAAGCATTCCAGGCATGGGCAATTTGGTCATCGGTTGCCTGTAGGTGAAAGGTTTCGCGGAGGTGTTGAAAAAAAACGGTGTCACTGATTTTACCTACTTCATAATCTTCAAAAAACTGTGCTTTGTAAGTCCCCTTCTGAATCAGGTCTTCGTTTTGATCGCGGTAGGCAGGGTCGGCCAATTGCTGAAAAGCGTCAATCGTCAACTGCCAGTCTATATTGATAACTACCCCCCCTAAATCGAAGATAATATTTTTGATACGATTATGGGAAACTTGGTATTCAGTGAAATTTTTCAATTTTTTTATTTTTTGTTTGCGAATGTAAATGCAAAGATGTAAAATTGCACCCTCATTTAGCAAGAATTCGGAATTAAATTTTCAAAAGCTGAATGTAAGGACCTATAGCTCAGTTGGTTAGAGCACCTGACTCATAATCAGGTGGTCCCTGGTTCGAGCCCAGGTGGGTCCACTAAAAATCATTCAAAAGGAGTGATTTACTGCTTTTGCAGACTTTAGATGCTTTTTTACAAAAAAAGCTGTAACTTTATAAAAAATCAACGGACCTATAGCTCAGTTGGTTAGAGCACCTGACTCATAATCAGGTGGTCCCTGGTTCGAGCCCAGGTGGGTCCACTAAAAAACCGTCATCGGAAAAATTTCTGATGACGGTTTTTTTTTGTTTCCTCTCTGTCTTCACCTACCAATTGCTTGGTGTAAATATAGTGTAAAAAAAGTGTCTGTTTAGGTTAGTAAAATCATCAAAAGATCGCTAGGAAAGTCTTCCAATAAAAACATTACAACGCAACTTTTGCCTTCAAGGAAGCTGAATGCTTTTTGTACTTTGCCATGAGCTAAAATTAGACATTTTAAGCCAGTATTTTAAATTTATCAATTAGGAGTGTACAAAGCTTTGTAGTTACCTGGTAATAAACACCTTACAAGGTTACAACGAGTACAAATAAGGGCATTTTCCTTTAAAAGGCATTTTATGCATTTATGTTTGCTCTTTGAAAGGTCTACCACAAGGACTTACTCCTACATTTATGTACTTAACGCATAGTTAACTGCCTGTATATCACTAATTAACAAAACTTCATACAACTCTATTTATCAATTTTCAATGTCCAGTTTTTGGGGAGCAGTATATTTCATCCCACAAAACAATTCTCTTCTCCAAAAACTCAGTTATTATTAGGCTGTTTTCACACTGTTTTTTATTCTGAAACCAACTCTTATTTTATCATAAACTGAACATCCTTAACACTAATTATGTATATTGTATTGAAAACCTTTTTGAGATAAAATTATAAAATCGAATTTCTTTAGTGATCTTTCATAAATAATTTAAGCCATTAAAGTGTATCTATTGCCCTCATTCTTCTCAAAAAAAAAGCCTCATAGCTTTGGCTATGCACCGTTTTTTTTGAATTGTCTGAGAACAATATATTTTCTTAAATTGGCACATCTTATTTTTTCCAGATCACTTATACAGTTTTAGAGGCATTATTTACACAGGTATATAAACAGGAATAAAAAAACACAAAGAATCAGCTAACAATTAAGAGAATAGTGATACAAATTGAATGAGGATTTCACCTGAATTCATTGATAACCTGAACTCATTTTATTATGGTATTAACAATTCACTAAACTATGAAAAAGAAAATTTTAATTGTAGAAGACATGCAAGCAGTGCGTAATGTGGTTGCCAATGCTCTTAATGAGTATGAAATTGTAACCGCAAGTTACGGTTTAGAGGCATTAAAAATCTTGGACGAATCACCCTCAAGCATTGACTTGATTTTAAGCGATTATAATATGCCTAACATGAGCGGAATGAAATTACTTACCAAGATTAGAGAACATACAAACGCTGACATTGCCAATATTCCGTTCATTATGCTAACTACTGAAAGTGATATTAAGAAAAAGAAGAAAGCAAAAGATGCTGGACTCACTGATTGGATTGAAAAGCCATATGATTATAAGGTTTTTAAAGGAAAGATTAGACATGCGTTAAGCAAATCTGAAAAGTAAGCTAATCATTATTTTTCCTTTGTTTAATGATGTTCACAAAAGTGACTATTCAAAATAAACAACCTGTCAACCAATTAATTAAATGAGCCAATTCAGTGAAAAGTTTATTCAAGAGTCTCAGGATATGTTGACTGATCTTGAGAGTGACTTAATAGAACTGGAAAAAGACTTGTCAAACGAAGAGTATTTGAATAATATATTCAGGTATTTACATACCATCAAAGGTGGAGCACTTATGATAGGTCTTGATCATTTAGGGAGTTTTATTCACGAGATTGAGGCCATCTTTGCCCTGTTGAGAGATGGAGCAAAAAAAATAGATGATCAAATTCTTAGCCTAAGCTTTCAGGCAGTTGATCACATCAAAAAGGTTTTAAAAGATCCCAATCTTACAGATCATTTTCTGAAAGAAAATCAACAAAATTTGATCGCTGTTCTCAAACAATTACAGAATCAAGACCAAAACCTGGAAAATATAGTTCCTAAAATGAATTATGTTTATGGAATGACAATCAAACCAATATCCCCCCTAAAAACAGATACGGAACATCCCATCATTTTTGTTATAAAGGAGTTAAAAAGCACTTATGAAAATTACTTTCTTAAAAGGATAGCGCATGAGGAAGAGATTTTGTTTTGGTTCATCATTGTAGATCAAGTCAGTGAAAAAGACGAGCTAGAGGCTTTGTTTTTGTTTGTGGAGGATGACTTTGAGATCTCCATCCAAGAATTGGGTTCATCAGAAGACTTTCATTTGAGTGAGCAAATGAAGACTAAGCTCAACGAGCAAATCCAGGATAAAAAAGAATTACCTTCCTTAGAAGATACCAAAAAAATATTCGCAAACCTTTCAGAACAAGTTTCAAAAAACAAGCCTGAGGTAGCTAGTCAGGACAACTCAACAGCAATCAACGAAAATAAGGCAAACGAGCGTACAGGAAGTACTCGTATTTCAAAGTATAAAGTAAATCGTTTAATTAATGCAGTAAGTGAGTTGATGACCCTCAATTCGTCCTTAAAAAATATTGCTTCCACACATAGTTTAAACGATTTAAACCTGATTACTGAAAAGATAGAGCTGGAAATCAATCACCTTAGAGAGGATGTATTTAGCCTAAATTTACGTCCTTTGAGTACCCTCAATACCCAGTTTAAAAGAATGGTAAGAAATTTATCTAAACAACAGGGAAAAAAAGTAGAGTTTGAGATGGTGGGAGGAGATACAGAGCTGGATAAACATATGATTGAGTCTTTAGAAAATCCATTACTTCATATTTTAAGGAATTCTATTGATCACGGGATTGAGCCTAGTGAGGAAAGGTTAAAAAAAGAAAAAAAAGAAACTGGACTAATTACTTTGAGTGGCTATTACACGGGAACAGATGTCATCATAGAAATAAAAGATGATGGTCGTGGAATCAATGCGGACAAAGTCAGAGCAAAGGCAATTGAAAGAGGAATCATTGAGCAAAGTGAAGTTATGTCAGATGAAGAATTGTATCACTTGATTTGTTATCCTGGTTTTAGTACTGCTGATGAGTTAACGGAGCTTTCGGGAAGGGGAGTTGGAATGGATGTAGTAAAGAAAAATATTGATAGCCTGAAAGGGAATTTGCATATTTCATCTACTCCTCAAAAGGGAACCCACTTTACGATCCGTTTGCCATTAACACTATCTATTATAGATGGGTTACTGGTGGATGTGGAAAATGTAAAATACATTGTACCTATGTTTAGTATTGACCAGATTTATCGTCTCCCGACGAAATCAATTGAACGAGAAGATTATTTTTCTTTTCTGGTGCAAGTAGATGGACAGCAAATATCAGTACTTAATTTACGAAAAGAGTTTCAGTTCAATCAACAGGAAAATATTGATATTAAGGAGATGGATGTCATTATGTTATCAAATAATGAGAAAAGCCAAGGCATAGCAGTTGATAAAATTTATGGCGAAATTCAGGCCATAATAAAACCTATTGGAAAACACTTCAGCACCCAAAAATACATTCTGGGAAGCTCCATATTAGGTGATGGCTCACTTGCTTTGGTACTGGATACTCATAGATTGATTCATCAATTTCATTCAAATAACTAATCAAATGGCGGAAAACACAGAAAAGGCATTAGCATCATATCTGACATTTACTTTGGGTGACGAATACTTTGCAGCTCCTATTCAAAGAGTACGAGAAGTTTTGGAAATGCAACCCATTACCCGTATCCCAAAGACTTCTGCTTTTGCAAGGGGGATATTAAACTTAAGAGGAAATATCCTTCCGATTTTTGATACTCGCCTAAGGTTTGGCCTCGAAACAGTAATTGATAGTCCAAAAACCAGAATCATTGTGCTAGAAATAAACTATCAAAAAGAGTCGCTGTTAGTAGGAGCTGTGGTGGACAATGCTTGGGATGTGGTACAATACTCTTCTGACGAAATCACACCACCACCTTCCCTGGAAGATTACAAAAATGCTGTTTTTGTAGAAGGCATTCTCAAGCTGGATGAAATGTTTGTAATGCTTATCAATGTAGACAAAATATTTTCTCCTTCTGAGATGGACACACTCACCGAAATGACTTAAAAATAAAGATTTAATACATATTATTTAATTAATAGCATCAAACGAAAAAGTGTACACCAAGCGAATATGTAAATCTATCATGTTTTCAAATTTTCAATCAATTAAAACTCAACCTAATGATTGCAAATCGCTTTTGTATATTCTTAATGATTTATGCTCAAGAGCCTAAGAAAAGGGATATAAACTCAATAACCAGCTCCTCAGGCTCTAAAAGCCCTTTTGATTTTACTACTATCATACAAGGTGACATATTTCACAATTTTGATAGTGGCCTGCAAACAGAGAGTGATTATATGGGCAGGGTGCATCTGATCATAAGCCTGGATACAAAAAAAGCAGGACTATGGAAAAACGGCAAGCTACTGGTGAACGGAGTCAATGCCCACGGAGGAAACCCAACTGCTACCTACATAGGAGACTTTCAACCCATCTCTCGAAATGAAGCTGCTCCTGAACGAACTGGATTATTAGGTTACTATCTTATCACTGATCAATTAATATTCCCTGAAGATACAAAAACCAATCAAGGGCTTGGGCTATTCTTACAAGTAGCCGCTGCACCTGGTAATCAAAACCTTATCTATTTTTTCTATGCTTTTGGAGTCAACTACACGGGTTTATTTTCCAAAAGAACGCAAGATATATTGTTTCTGGGTTTCTTAAGTGATCTAAAAAAAATAAGATGTGCCAATTCAAGAAAATATATTGTTCTCAGACAATTCAAAAAAACAGTGCATAGCCGAAGCTATGAAGCTTTTTTTGAGCAGAATGAGGGCAATAGATACACTTTAATGGCTCAAATTATTTATGAAAGATCACTTAAATTTGGAAAGCATCTTACAATTCAGCCCGACTTGTAGTACATCATCCATCCGGGAGCCCAGTCGCAGGTTGCAAATGCCCTGATGGGCTTACTAAGATTTTCAATAAACTTTTACTAAAACTTAGCACAGTTATGAAATTTAGAACCCAATTAATTTTAGGAAATGGAGTCACAATGCTGGTGCTACTCCTGGTGGGTGTCCTTGTTTATTTTAACATCGATAAGCTCCTTGATGATACCAAATGGGTAGAACATACCTATAAAGTGATTGGGAAGGCCAATCAGCTTGAACGCTATATGATTGACCAGGAAACGGGTATGCGTGGCTTTGCCATTAGTGGAGATGAAGAGTTTCTTGAGCCTTATAACTCTGGTAAAGTTTCTTTTGACAAACTAATCTCGGAACTCAAAACGACGGTAAGTGATAATCCTCCGCAAGTGCAACGGTTGGCTAATATTGAGAGTCAAGCACAATCCTGGAGGAGAGAAATTGCCAAGAATTATATCAATATTCGGAGGTCTGTCAGGGAAGGAAAAAAAACAGAGAATAAGTCGAGTAATAGAAATAAATTAGACGCGATAAAAAATGTAGTAGTCTCCTCAACGCTTGATAAAATCAATAAGCAACAACTCTTGCTTGATTTGGAAAACATGAAGGATTTGAATGCATTTTATGCCTTATTCGATAAAAAGGAAGGTAAACAGTACATGGATCAAATTCGAGCCAGACTGAAGGAATTCAAAGATATAGAATCAAGCTTGTTATCAACCCGTTTAAAAAAGCAAGAATCGATGGCTGATACCACAAAAAACATCGTGGTATTTAGTATTTTACTAGCGTTGATTGTTGGAGCATTTGCCATATTATATATTACCCGTAACGTACTGAACACATTGGGAGGAGAACCTGCTGAGGTGGCACAAATGCTTAACAAAATTTCTAATGGTGATTTAAGTATTGATATTGATAAAAAAGATGCTACTGGTTTGTATGCCAGTGTCCAAGCAATGGTCAAAAAGTTAAAAGAAATTGTTTCAGAGATAAGAGCTGGAGCAGACAACATCACGATTGTCAGCAGAGAAATGAGCCGCTCTGCTCAAAATATCGCCGAAGGAGCCAATTCACAGGCGGCATCTACTGAGGAGGTGTCAGTATCTATGGAGCAAATGCTTGCTAACATTGAACAAAATACTGGAAACTCAAAACAGACCGAGAAAATGGCCATGAATACCCTCAAAGAAGTAGAGACAGGAAAAGATGCGGTAGTTGAGACGGCATCATCTATGAAAAATATTGCTGACAAAATAACGATTATCAATGAGATTGCCAGACGAACAGATATACTTGCCCTAAATGCCGCTGTAGAAGCAGCCAGAGCAGGTGAAGTAGGCAAAGGATTCGCCGTGGTTGCGGCAGAAGTAAGAAAACTTGCAGAGCGGAGTCAGAATGCTGCGATAGAAATTGATACCCTTTCTAAATCTAATGTGACCATTGCTGAAAATGCCAGCAAACTTTTCAATGAGTTAGTCCCTAACATTCAGAAAACTACCCAACTGGTCCAGGAAATCAATGCAGCAAGTTTGGAGCAAAGCTCTGCATCGACACAAGTCAACAGTGCTATTCAAGAATTAAATCTAGTCATGCAACAAAACGTGACAGGCTCTGATGAATTAGCTGCTACCTCAGAAGAGTTATCCAGCCAAGCCAATTCACTCAAAAACATGATTAGCTTTTTTAAATTACAACACGGTCATGAAATAAGTGAATCATCAATCAACTCCCCTTTTCAAGTACCCACAAACATTCAACAAAATAGAGGGAGAGTAAAAAATAGAGCAAAAGGAATCAACCTCAATTTAGGTGATTCTGATGTAAGCGATGAAGATTTTACCAGATATTAAAGGTTAATTGATTGATACTGATGCGGATTATTCAAAGTACAAATCATCTGGGGAAAAGAGAATTTAATATCATAAGTGAGTTTATTTATACTCACTTTGGTATACTACTTCCCATAAATAAAAAAACGCTGGTGGAAGCTCGCCTTCAAAAAAGATTACTCATTTTACAAATGAGTTCATTTAAGGAATATGTACATTTTGTGATGAGTCCAGGTGGCGAAGAAGAAGTACTCTATATGGTTGATAGTATTTCTACCAACAAAACTTCTTTCTTCCGAGAATGGAATCATTTTGTTTTTATGGCTAAGGAGCTTTTGCCGAATCACGAAAAAAAACCACTAAAATAT